>CAMWMO010000047.1 GCA_947175305.1 uncultured Lachnospiraceae bacterium | reverse complement strand
TCTCCGCGCGGACCACGGGCTCCTCCATGTATTCGATCTCTGAAGGGTCCGGCAGATTGGAGGGATTGTTCAGCTCGATCATCTCCCCGTTGGTTCTGTGCACTCTATAAATAACACCTGGTGCGGTTGTCACCAGATCCAGATTATACTCTCTCTCCAGCCGCTCCTGAATGATCTCCAGATGCAGCAGTCCCAGAAAGCCGCATCGGAACCCGAACCCCAGCGCTATGGAGGTTTCCGGCTCATAATTCAGGGAGGCGTCGTTCAGCTTCAGCTTCTCCAGCGCGTCCCGCAGATCCGGATACTTGGCGCCGTCCGCCGGATACATACCGCAGTAGACCATGGAGTTGACCTTTTTATAACCGGGAAGGGGCTCTGCGCAGGGATTGTTCATGTCAGTGACCGTGTCTCCCACTGCGGTGTCCTTCACATTCTTGATGGAGGCAGTCAGATATCCCACCATGCCCGCCGTCAGCTCCTCGCAGGGGATAAACTGACCCGCGCCGAAATACCCCACCTCCACCACCTCCGCAGTGGCGCCGGTTGCCATCATCCTGATCTTCGTCCCCTTTTTGACCCTGCCCTCCTTGATGCGGCAGAACACGATCACGCCCTTGTAGGAGTCGTAGACCGAATCAAAAATAAGCGCCTGCAGCGGATTGTCCGGGCTGCCGCCGGGAGCAGGTATCTTCTCCACGATGGCCTCTAAGACCTCCTCGATACCGATGCCGTTCTTGGCGGAGATCAGGGGTGCATCCTGAGCTTCTATGCCGATCACATCCTCGATCTCATTCTTGACCCGCTCCGGCTCGGCGCTTGGCAGGTCGATCTTATTGATCACAGGAAACACGTCCAGATCGTGATCCAGAGCCAGGTAGACGTTAGCCAGAGTCTGCGCCTCGATGCCCTGCGCCGCATCCACCACCAGAATCGCGCCGTCACAGGCTGCCAGCGAACGGCTCACTTCATAATTAAAGTCCACATGACCGGGCGTATCGATAAGATTGAAGATATACTCTTCGCCGTCCTTCGCCTGATAGATGATCCGCACAGTCTGTGCCTTGATGGTGATGCCCCGCTCCCGCTCCAGCTCCATATTGTCCAGTATCTGCGCCTGCATCTCACGACTCGTCAAAAGGCCTGTCTTCTCTATGATCCTGTCCGCCAGGGTGGACTTGCCGTGGTCGATGTGGGCAACAATACAAAAATTTCTGATCCTGCTCTGCTCTATCTCCGCCATGGTTTTCGCTCTCCATTTCTCAATTTCCATATGGAGAAAGTATAGCAGAAGTCTGGATGGATGTCCACTCTAATCGCCCTCCTGCGTCCCGCTCTCAGGCTCCTGTCCGCGAAAGACCAGATCCAGCACATGAGCAAGCGGTTCACAGGCATTATGTATCTCTTCCTCTGTATTATTCTGGGCTCCCAGCTCGATCAAAAGCGTTTTGGGACAAAGGTGCATATTATAGCGATAGGCTTTCAGATAGATCCTGCGGGCGATCCCGGGATAATATTCATTGCACGCCGCCTGCATCTGGAAAGAAAGCGCCAGATTATCCATGAGATAGGGATTCTCCATCTGGTCGATCTCCCCCTTCTTTGTGCGGCATAATCCGTTAAAGAACATGAACTGTGCCGTGGGGCGCCCCTGCAGATCCATGACCAGACGCCTGTCCGCCGGCATTTCGTCCCGGTGCAGATCGATCACCACCTCGATGGACGGATATTCCCCCAACAGGGCCTCGAGAGCAGGCAGCGCATTGCTGTAGGCATAGTCCCTCACTTCATCATAACACCCCTTATGATGTATCACATTGTAACCGTAACGCTCCCGCAGTAAGTCAGCCAGATAATCACCGGCTCCCAAAATCCCACTGTTATCATCTCCCGCCACAGAATCCGCAAAAGCCTCCTTGGAATGGGTGTGATAGATCAGGATCTGAGGTTCTTCCGCACTTCCCTGAATCCGCATATCCCGCTCTAACAGAGTCTCGGCCTGCAAAAGCTGCTCCCCCGCCACGGTGGTGCTGTCCACCGCATAGAAAGCCTTGATGAGATCCTCATAGTCAGACAGCTCCTCCCATCGGTAGTGGTAGGTTTTCTCCGCCACCGGAACAAAACTTCGCTCCTCCTGCGCCTCGCTCTCCGCCGTTTCCTCCTGCCTGCCGGACAGATATCCCTCGTTCTCCTTTAAAAAAGCGGACTGCATACTTTCCGAAAGGTGCATGGCGTCCTCCCCGTACTCCAGAGCCTCCTCCGATACGCCCTTGCGGTCTTCATCGCTCCCCTCGTGAAAAAGCAGTCTTGCATAATCGCTCTCCGTCACACGCTCCTCCCCGTTCTCCCAGAAATAGAGCAGCGCCGGATACTGCATGAACAGCCCCTTCACCCAAAGATCCTCCCCCGTCACTCGGCGGCTTCCCTCATACATCCGGCAGATTCCGGGCATATAAGGCTCCATCAAAAGCCCCTCTGCGATCCGCAGAAAGGATGCGGAAAATTCTATACACCCAAACACGCCAGATATAATAACAACTGCTATCAAAATAATTTTAAGTCCCTTATGATTCCTGCGCATACTAAGATATATGCAAGACGGACAGGACTTCATTCCTCACGCCGTCTCAGAAGTTCAGCGCGCTGTTGATCCCGTCACAGATAATGTGGCTGATCTGGCGTATCTGCTGATCCACATCCTTTGTGGTGACATACATATTGTTCAATTCTTTTAAGGTGGCGGGCCGCTCTCCCATGGCGTCCCCCACGATCGTAGCAGCATCCACCACCGTGGGCACACCCAGCGCCAGCACGGGAACATGCAGCGTCTCTTTGTTGATGGCGTTTCGGTGATTGCCCACCCCTGAGCCCGGATGGATTCCCGTGTTCGTGATCTGGATGGTACGGTTGAGGCGTTTGGTCGATCTGGCCGCCAGCGCGTCTATGGCAATCACCAGATCCGGCTTCGTCTCCCCGATCACACCCTTGATGATCTCCGCGGATTCCATTCCGGTCTTTGCCATAACACCCGGTATTAAACTGCTCACCAGATGCATCTTAGTGCGGTTGTATGCCACTTTGCCGTACTCCATCACAATATGCCTGTTGATAAAAAGGTTATCCACCACATTGGGCCCCAGAGAATCCGCCGTCACCTCCCGGTTGCCCAGCCCCACCACCAGGATCGACTGCTCTTTCTCCGGATTCGGCAGAAGCTCCCTGAGCTGTTCTGCCAAAATCTGCGATATCTCCTGATGATAATCCTCCTCCGGCTCCGTCATGGCGGGAGCCTCCAGCGTGACATAGGTGCCCATGGGTTTTCCCAGCGCCTTGGCTCCGTTTTTCGTCTCTATGACCACCCGTGTGATATGGACGTCGCTTTTCTCATCATAACGTTCCTCTACCACGACTCCGTGAATCCCGGATTCCTTTTCTCCTATTCCCTCTCTGGCTTCCAACGCCAAGTCAGTCCTGACATTTGACCAGCTATCCATAGTATTATCCATCCCTTCCCGCGCCCCAGACCTTACGATAAGTTATGCGTGTTTTCTCCGTCTGCGCATTTCCTTTTCTATTTTTTGCAAAAATAAACAAAATATGTATTGACATCCCCATTCCCATAATCTAAAATAATATGCGTGTGTTTCCATCTAAAAGGTCCGATATAACAACAATCAAAATCTAATAGTTTTAAATGGAGGAAGTTATGGCTAATATCAAATCCGCGAAAAAGAGAATTTTAGTAAACAAGACGAAGGCTGACAGAAACAAATCCATCAAGTCCGGCGTTAAGACCGCGATCAAGAAGGTGTACGCTGCTATTGAGGCGAAGGATAAGGAGGCTGCACAGAGCGCACTGCTCGCTGCTACTTCCGCTCTCGACAAGGCGACCAAGAAGGGCGTTTACCACAAGAACACCTCTGCAAGAAAGGTGTCCCGCATGACTCTTGCCGTAAACAAGATGGCGTAAGAGAAGACTGCAATATCATACGAACCTTGTAAAGGCGAGTGCATTTGCACCCGCCTTCTTTTTGCGCGATGTATACAGGGTCAGAAGCCATCAGCGGCTCCGTCCGCCCCCGCCGTGATGGCCGCCTCCGCCGCCGTGACTTCGACCGCCTCCACCGTGGCCTCCGCCGCTGCTCGTCTGAATCTTACGGCTTGTCACAGCCTTCCTCAGAAACCGATCCTGAGACACCCGGAATACCGGTTTCCCTCCCGCCACATAAGTGTTCGCTCGGGTAGTCTTATTCCCCTCTTTGGAACGCCAGTTAAAGCAAATAAATATAACAGCTACTATCAAACCTATCAACCACGGAATATAACCCGGCACAGAAAGGTGCACCATCCGCATGCCCATCATATCGTGGTAAAACGTATTGACATAAGCCCGGTAAGCGCGGTAAGGATCCTTCTCTATATACCGGTACACATTGTCCAGAAGATGATCTACATCCTCCACATAGTAGGCATCATAGGCCCGCCCGGTGGTGCACAGCCAGGTATGTATTTTGCCGTCGTCCTCTCTGGACCAGTTGTCCACCAGAATCACACCGTCCCCGTCAGGCTTGTCATAGCCCAATCCGTTATTCTCCCAATATTGCTCCGCAAACACCCGCACATACTCGGACGAGATCACACCCGGTTCGATAGCGCGGGCATACTCCTCAAGGGGTGCTTTCAAGGTGACAAGCACGATATCGCAGCCTGTCTGCTTTTCTCTCCTGGCGATCAGCCGACGCAGCTTCTCCTCCTCCTTGTCCGACAATACACCGGCGCCGTCAATGACCCTTTCCGCCGTCGCACACTCGGTATTCGTCCTCTGATAATCCGCCGCTTTCGCCAGTCCCCAGTGCCCCACATGAAGCAGGGCTGTCAGAAGCCCCATGGCCGCCAGTATAATATAGATCCATTTAAAATAGCGAAAATATTCTCTCACGAATCCGCCTCCCGTCATAACAATTCCAGCACATGGACCGCCATATAGCAAATCGCCGTCACTGCCGCAAACACCGAGGCTCCGTAGCCGATCACCCTGGCTTTGGATACCGGCGTTACTCCGATCACCTTCCCGGTCTGCCCGTTGACATGGTATCGGTAAACCTTATCTCGATAACGGTAATCATACTGCCACACAGGCATCAGGGCATAGCTCGTCTTTTTCCCCTGCAGATTCAGATTCTTGTGATAGGGGCGTACTGTGGTATAGCCGGAGATCGACTCCTGTAAAAGCTGCGCCGAGGCTTCCTTTGCCTTTTCTCTGGCTCTTTCCGAGAGCTCTCCTGCCCCCTGATTATAGACCTCCCCCAGAAATCCGGACATATATTTCGGCGCAAAATCAACAAGCGCACGATAATCGTAGGGCTCCATCAGATCCATGCATCCATCCTCCATGGCATAGGAGGCGTCCACCGGAATCCGGTCAAAATCCACATCCATCCTGCGGATCACCTCATAATAGGAGGTCTCCGTATACTCTGTATCACCGCTTCGCCAGGTGCGGACTTTGGTACCCTCCCCGGCAAAATCGTAATCCGCATCAAAGTCATAGAGCCAGAAGGGCACATAAACGCCCTCCATCTTTTCCAGACTTTTAGTTGACATAAAATCAGAAGGGGCAAAAAGCCGTCTGGAAAACTCCTGTTCCATAGCAGCCACAGCCGCCTGTCTGCTCACATAAAAAGGGAGCAGAAGCTGCGGCTCATAACCGCCCTCCACCCGCTCATTTAAGATCAGATAGCTGCCGCAGTGCTCACACTTCCACGCCGAAGTATACTCTGATATCTGAAGCGGCGCTCCACAGTTCACACACTGCACCATAGAGTTATCGTCGAACCGCTCCTCGCTGTCCGTGCTCTCGCAGTGAGGACAGTACATTTTTCCCTTTTCCGGCGCGTACACTGCATTGCCGCCACAGTTTTTACACTTAAATATCATAATTTCCTCCAGGTCAGCGCCGTTTTATCAGCGCGGACGATTCTTCCCGCGAAAATACCGCATGCCACAGATTCCCACAAACACCGTGGCCACCGCTACACACAAAAATCCAGCCAGGGCGCTGTTATCAAAAATCATCTCAAATGCCTCCCGGATACTTGCCACACCGAAGAAAGAAAAAATCACAAAGGAAAGATTGTTCAAAAGCCCTGTAGGCATCTTGCTCTTCAAAAAGAGCCCCGCCAACAGTCCAATCAGATCCGCCAAAATCAAGCCCAGCGTACAGCCCAGAAATACATAACACGCGTTACGCATGTCCCCTCCTACATAGGCAGCTGCCAGCGTGATCCCAGAAAGCTGTGTCTTATCGCCCAATTCTCCCAGAAAGAAGGATAAAAAGATAGCGGCTGCCGGACCGAAGCCGTGCCGGAACTCCTTCTCGCTCTCCTCCTCGTCAGACTCCTCCAGCGTCGAGTAAGCAAACCAGAAGAAAGCCAGTCCCGCTGCCAGTTTGATCAGCCGCATGTCCAGATAGCTTCCCAACGCGGCGCCCACTGCCACAGCCAGCAGATTCAACACCACCGTGGCAAACCAGGTTCCCGTCAAAATGTGGGATATCTTATACTTTCCCGCCATAGCCACCAGAAGCAGCTGGGTCTTATCCCCCATCTCTGCGATAAAGATCGTCGCAAAGACCGTCAAAAAAATGATCAAAGAAAACGCCTCCTATTCGCGTCCGTCCCAGCAATAGGTGCAAAGTTTAGATTTATCAATCCCCACAGAGGCGATCATGTCATCCAGACGATGATATCTGAGGGTGGTAAAGTTTAATTTCTCCCGTATCTTCTCCAGCATTTCCCCGTACTCGGTGCTGTCCGGATCCGCATAGACCGCCAGATTCGGATAGGGATTCTCACCCTCCAGCTCTTTGATCACCCGACGGGCGATCAGCTCCATCTCCGAGGAGGAACGGGAAAAGTTTAAGTACTTACAGCCATAGAGAAGAGGCGGACATGCCGGACGGATATGTACCTCCTTCGCGCCGCTCTGATAGAGAAACTCCGTCGTCTCCCGAAGCTGTGTGCCGCGCACAATGGAATCGTCGATCAGAAGCAGGCTCCTGTCCTTGATCAGATCATGCACCGGAATCAACTTCATCTTCGCGATCAGATCCCGCTTGCTCTGAATGGTAGGCATAAAGGATCTGGGCCAGGTAGGCGTATATTTGATAAAAGGTCTGGAAAAAGGAATCCCTGATTCATTGGCATAGCCAATGGCGTGGGCGGTGCCGGAATCGGGCACGCCCGCCACAATATCGGGCTTCACATCGTCGCGCTTCGCCAGCATCGCTCCGCAGTGGTAGCGCATCTCCTCCACGCTCATCCCCTCGTAGGAAGAGGACGGATAGCCATAGTATATCCATAAAAAGGTACAGATCTTCATATCATTGCCCGGCGCCGCCAGAGACTTTACGCCCTCCGCCGTCACGACGACGATCTCTCCCGGCCCCAGCTCACGCTCTGGCACATAACCCAGATTTAAGTAGGCAAAGCTCTCAAAGGATACACAGTACGCATCTTCCTTCCTGCCGATGGTGACCGGCGTGCGCCCAAGCCTGTCCCTTGCCGCCAAAATGCCTTTCGGCGTCATGATCAGTATGGTCATGGAGCCGTCGATCAATTCCTGGGCATACTGAATCCCTTCGATCAGGTGGTCCCGCTGATTGATAATGGCAGCCACCAGCTCCGTGGCATTGATGTCGCCGCCGCTCATCTCCAGGAAATGTCCCTTACCATGCTGAAAGATCTCCGCTACGATCTCATCCTTATTGTTGATCTTGCCCACCGTTGTGATGGCGTAAGTACCATGATGAGAACGAATGATCAGAGGCTGAGGCTCATAGTCTGAGATACAGCCGATGCCGAGCGTGCCGCACATCTTGTTCACGTCCTTGTCAAACTTCGTCCGGAAGGGCGTATTCTCAATGTTATGAATCGCCCGGTTAAACCCTTCTCTCTCATCATACAGGGCCATACCTGCCCGCCTGGTTCCCAGATGAGAATGATAGTCTGTCCCAAAAAACAGATCAAAGATACAATTTTCCTTCGATGCCACTCCAAAAAAGCCGCCCATGTCTCCTCCTGTCTTC
>CAMWMO010000046.1 GCA_947175305.1 uncultured Lachnospiraceae bacterium | reverse complement strand
GTATTATGCTCTGGAGGGATTAAGCCAGTTGATACATACAGTCAATCTTGTAAAAGAAAGACTGAATCCGGATCTTGACATGGAGGGTGTAGTTTTTACCATGTATGATTCCAGAACAAATCTCTCTATGCAGGTGGTAGAGAATGTTAAGCAGCATATCAAACAGAATGTATATAATACTTTGATACCCAGAAATATCCGGTTGGCGGAAGCGCCGAGTTATGGTATGCCCATCAATATGTATGATCCGAAATCTGCAGGTGCGGAGGCTTATATGCAGTTGGCAGATGAGGTGATTGCCAGAAAGGTGGTGTAGAGATGGCAAAAGCAGCGAGAGGTTTGGGAAAGGGACTGGATTCACTGATACCGGCGGCGGTGCCTAAGGCAGAAACCGCAAGCCCGGAAGAAAAAACAGAAGACAATGGAAATGGCACATACGTCAAAATTACCAAGGTTGAACCAAACAGGGAACAGCCGAGAAAAAATTTTGATGAGGATGCTTTACAGGAATTAGCAGACTCCATTAAGCAATATGGTATTGTAGAACCTCTTATTGTTCAGGACAGAAAGACACACTATGAGATCATAGCCGGAGAGCGTCGCTGGCGCGCGGCCAAATTGGCAGGATTAAAAGAAGTGCCGGTCATCGTTCGGAATTATACGGAACAGGAGATCGTGGAGATTTCGCTAATCGAGAATATTCAGAGAGAGGATCTGAATCCGATCGAAGAAGCGCAGGCATATAAAAGACTGCTTACGGAATTTAATCTGAAACAGGATGAAGTTGCGGAGAGAGTATCTAAGAGCAGGACAGCAGTTACAAACTCCATGCGTCTTTTGAAATTATGTGAGGAAGTGCAGCAGATGATCATAGATGATATGATCACCACAGGACACGCCAGAGCATTGATTTCGATTGAGGATCCGGAACAACAATACACGATAGCCCAAAAGGTTTTTGACGAAAAACTGAGCGTTCGTGATGTGGAAAAGCTGGTGAAAGGTCTGAATAAACCGGAGAAGGCAAAGAAAGATGTTGTGGAAGATAAAGCCCTGGAAGCAATTTATCAGGATCTGGAGGAAAAGCTGAAGCAGTCTCTGGGGACCAAGGTTGCTATCTCTTCTAAAGGAGCCGGAGCCGGTAAGCTTGAAATTGAATTTTATACTCACGATGATCTGGAAAAGATCACAGACCTGTTGACCGGAAAGTAATATAGAGAGGCTAAGGATAAATGAATTATAATTTACTGAATGATATAGGGCTTGGCGGCATGGATTTGTCTTATCTGTTCATTGGCGCGTTTGCAGCGATTATTCTTTTACTTATTATACTGATCGTACTTGTGGTCAAACTGAGTAAGTTATCTAAAAAATACAAAATGTTTATGGGCGGCAAGAATGCAAAAAGTCTGGAAAAGGATATCATGGGACTTTATGAGGATAATAAACTGATAAAGGTGTCCATGGATAAAAACAGAAAAGACATTGAGAGCCTATACAAAAAATTTGAGTGCGCTTTCCAGAAGATTGGCATTGTAAAGTACGATGCCTATAGTCAGATGGGCGGGATGCTCAGTTTTTCACTGGCCTTGTTGGATGAGAATGATAATGGCTTTATTTTAAACTCTGTTCACAGTGCGGACGGCTGCTATAATTATACGAAAGAGATAAGAGAAGGACTGTGTGATATCTCTTTGGGAGATGAAGAGAAAAAAGCATTGGATATTGCTATGGATCTGCATTAGATCCGAGATCAAAGGGATGAAGATACGATGAGACTGTGCAAAGTAGATGATCTGAAAGGAACAGAGGTCCTGGCAAAAGATGTCATGACATTGGAATATAAGGTTTTACTTTCAGCAGGCACACTCCTGAAACCGGAATACATCGAGAAATTAAAGGAGCTGAATATCCGGGATGTATATGTGAAGGAGGAAGTACCGGATGCAAAACAGGTAGTCATCCTGAAAGAGGAAGTTGAAGCTGATTTCAGATCGAAAGTAAAAAGTATTTTAGAGAAGCATACTTACAGTCATAATGAAAAATTGATGGAGCTGAGTCAGACAGCAGATTATATTATCACGAATATTTTGCAGGAAGAAGAAGTCGTGGAAAAAATTTATGATATCAAAGAGAGAAGCTCTGATATCTATGAACATTCGATCAATCTCTGTAGTCTGGCAACACTTGTGGCGCTCAGAATGGAGCTGTCACAGGATACCGTTCATGATATAGGTGTGAGTAGTCTTCTTCATGATCTTGGATTGCGATATTTGTCGATTCCGTATGAAAACCAGAATCTGGATGAACTTTCCGAATCAGAATATGCAGAGTATAAAAAGCATCCAATTTATGGTTATTCAGCGCTTCGTGACGAAAATTGGATTTCTGAAGCCGTAAAAAATATGATATTATATCACCATGAGCGTTTGGATGGTTCCGGTTATCCATTAAAGGCAACTGACATATCCAGAGAATGTCGTATCATACAGATCTGTGAGGCCTTTGATGAAATGATCTGCGGCATCGGCTGTAAACGGATGAAAGTTTATGAAGCTGTAAGATATCTGCGGCTCAATAAGGATATAAAATTTGACGGGAAAATTGTCGATATTCTTTTGGAGTTTACTGCAGTATATCCTGCGGGATCGGTCGTCTTGACAAATGAGGGAGAGACGGGTATCGTACTTTATCAGAATAAGCAATACCCGGATCGGCCGGTGATCCGTATTACCAAAGACAGAAACGGAACGGCAGTGGATGTGGTCAAAGATCTGACGGAATAAAACCATCTGTATATTGACAAAGTAGAATAGAGAGGACATGGATTATGATCGACATTAAATTTTTAAGAGAGAATCCCGAGGCAGTTAAGGAAAACATCAGGAAAAAATTCCAGAAGCAGAAGCTCCCCCTGGTGGATGAGGTAATCGAGCTGGATGCAGAGGTAAGAGCCGCGCAGCAGGAGGCGGATGAGATCCGTGCAAAAAGGAATAAAATATCCAAAGAGATTGGCGCACTGATGGGACAGGGAAAGAAAGAGGAGGCCGAGGCGAAAAAGGCCGAGGTGGCAGCCGGTGCGGCGAGACTTTCCGAATTAGAGGCAAAAGAGGATGAGCTTCGGGAGAAGATCAAGAAAGATATGATGACGATCCCGAATATCATAGACCCCTCTGTTCCGATCGGCAAGGATGATACAGAGAATGTGGAAATTCAAAAATACGGTGACCCGGTGGTACCCGATTTTGAGATTCCCTATCATACAGAGATCATGGAACGTTTTCATGGTGTGGATATGGATGCTGCCGGACGTGTGGCAGGAAACGGTTTCTATTATCTGATGGGTGACATTGCCAGACTGCACTCTGCGGTGATCGCTTACGCGCGTGATTTTATGATCGGCAGAGGTTTCACTTACTGCGTACCGCCCTTTATGATCCGGAGCGCTGTGGTGGACGGTGTTATGAGTTTCGCAGAGATGGATGCTATGATGTATAAGATTGAGGGAGAAGATTTATACTTGATTGGTACATCAGAACATTCCATGATCGGAAAGTTTATCGATACGATCATTCCGGAGCAGGAGCTTCCTCATACGCTTACGAGTTATTCTCCCTGTTTCCGTAAGGAGAAAGGTGCACATGGCATAGAGGAGAGAGGGGTATACCGGATCCATCAGTTTGAAAAGCAGGAGATGATCGTGGTATGTAAGCCTGAGGAGTCTCCGATGTGGTTTGATAAACTTTGGCAGAATACAGTGGATCTGTTCCGTTCTCTGGATATTCCGGTGAGAACGATAGAATGCTGCTCCGGCGATCTGGCCGACCTAAAGGTGAAATCCTATGATGTGGAGGCTTGGTCTCCCAGACAGAAAAAATATTTTGAGGTCGGAAGCTGTTCTAATCTGGGGGATGCCCAGGCAAGAAGACTCCGCATCCGCGTAAACGGAGAGAGCGGGAAATATTTTGCACACACATTGAATAATACTGTAGTAGCGCCGCCCAGAATGTTGATAGCTTTTCTGGAAAATAATCTGCAGGCGGATGGCTCCGTTCGTATTCCGGAAGTATTGCGTCCTTACATGGGAGGCATATCGGAGATACGCTAAACGATTGCGCTGTGCTTAAAGGAGGTGAGATCTTTGCATAAATATATGCGGGCGATTGGATTCAGCAAGCTGAGTGACAGACGGGAGGAACAGCGTCTGATCACAGATATCATAATGAATGCCACATACCGTTCCTATACTTCTAACGGGGAAGACACCATACTCGCGGAGTTTTGCGAAGATTTTGCGCCGGGTATGGGAATTGCTGTCTGCGGTGAGTTTGATGCGGAGGAGAAATTCAGCTACGATTATTTTTATCCTTATTTGCGTGGTACGGGAATTAGCTCCTACGATGATGTGTCTGTGGAACGTCATGCAGACAAGGAATCCTATGCGGGAGTCTGTGATGATATCAAGGTGGGCGTCAGTCTGATCTTTTATCTGCAGAATATTGTTCCTTACGTAAAAGCGCAGAACATGGATCTGCTGCCGGTCACAGGTACAACTTTAACATTGTCAGGATTGTCAATTAGTGGTAATATAATATTGCCGATCGGTAAGGATGAGAGTGAGAAACAGAGGATCCAGAAAGCTTCCATGAGCCGCAATAAACTGATTGCGGCAGCCCGCAGGGGAGATGAGGATGCGATTGAGAGTCTGACGTTGGAGGATATGGATATCTACTCAACCATCTCCAAAAAAATTCTCACCGAGGATGTCTTCAGTCTGGTGGATACCTATTTTATGCCTTATGGTGTAGAATGCGATCAGTATTCGGTGATGGGGGAGATTTTGGATATTTCCCTGCGTGTCAATAAGATTACGCATGAAGAGATTTATGTGATGCATCTTTGCTGTAATGATCTGGAGTTTGATGTTTGTATCAATAAAAATGATTTGTATGGAGAACCACAGATCGGCCGCCGTTTTAAGGGGGTCATCTGGATGCAGGGATATATCAATTATCCGATGTGAACGCCCTCCCTATAATATATAAGCAGTTGTTCCCTTAGTTAAATGGATATAACAGGAGCCTCCTAAGCCCCAGTTGTGGGTTCGATTCCCGCAGGGAACATTTAAAAAGCCGAAAACAATGTTCTCGGCTTTTTGGCTTTTGTGGAAAGGATCGTTTAGAAATCAAAATCGTTAAAATCGGAATGCCCATAGGAGCGGCGCGTCTGTTTACGTTTGATACGATTTTTTCTGCGTCTTGCTGTCCTTCCATTGGCAATAATAGCATGCACCATAAATATAGTAATGGCAATGGCGGCAAAGATCAAAATGCCAAGCAATACCTTCTTAATATTGATAAAGATGGTATCCTGCTCTGCCTCCGGCTCTGAATTTGCAGATGTCTTTTCCACGCTCACATCTGTGGAGGTCATGTTGGTATCGAATTCGTAGGTGGAAGCATTATCGGTAATTAGATTCAGATAAGCATTCCCCACATATATGTCATGATAAGAATATGCAATCCCTGCAACACGGTTCTCGTCCGATATGCTGTAATCGATATCTGAGTCAAGATCTTGAAAAGATACCGTGTTAGGAATTATGACATAACTGTCAGTATCTATGGAAAGAATGGGCTTGGAACTGCCAAATACATCGTTTCCAATCTGCAAAAATCCTGTAGATTCAATACTATAGCGGTCTTCATTTTCCGAAATATTCAACACCTGGAAATTATGAAAGCCATAATTGAAAAGCTCTTCTGTATCCGTAAACTGTACAGGGGATTCCTCTTTAAAAACGACACAGACCAGACGCATACCGTTTTGTTCAGCACAGGTCACAAGGGTTTGACGCGCGGCATCCGTGTATCCTGTCTTGCCGCCCAGAATGCCGTCGTAGGGCAGCTCCCCGTTGATCAATTTATGCTTGTTATTTAAATAGAAATCATCCGGCTGTGTACTGGTGGGTTCAAAGTGATAACGGGCAGTATTGCCAATTTTGCATAGCATCTCATTTTGAAAAAACAGGCTGGATATCAAGGCTAAATCATAAGCGCTGGTGTAATGTTCCGTATCGTGAAGGCCGTTTGTGTTGACAAAATGGGTATCCTTACAGCCAATTTCTGCGGCACGCTCATTCATCAACGTGATAAAATCATCAATAGAACCCGAGACGTATTCTGCCACAGCATTGGCTACTTCATTGGCGGAGCCGACCAAAATTCCATAAAGACATTCCTCCAGGGAAAGAGATTCTCCCTCATCCATACCTATCTTAGAGCCGTCTATGGGTACACTAAAAACAGCCTCATGACTGAATTTCACCATATCATCCAGATTACCGTTTTCCATGGCGAGAAGACAAGTCATGATCTTGGTGGTGCTGGCAGGATAAAGCCGCTCATGAATATTTTTAGAATAGAGGATAACGCCCGTGTTGGCATCCATCAGGATTGCCGCCTGTGCACTTACCTGAGGGCCGGTGGGCCAGTTGTCAATCTCATTTGACTGAATGGGGAGCGCCTTGCGGGCCTCCGCCTCCTCCTGCAATTCCTCAAAAGTGGACTGAAAGGGAAAACTTTGTGTCCAGAAGCTGCCGAGAAACAGGGAGAGTGCGAGAAACAGGACGGCACGCCGTTTTATTTTTAAAAGCATATAACAACCTTTCTATGATTACCAGTATATGTGAAAGTCGATCACTCTATGAGTCTGTCCTTTAACATCATACACTATTTGAAAGAAAAACTGTAGTGTATTCACAAAAAATACAAATTGATGTAAAATAAAGCCAATATAAAAAAAGGATTTTACGATAAATGAGACTACGAAACGTAACAGGATCCCGTGAAGTGATCGCAGCCAGCGATCTTGTGGTGCATGAACCGCAGGCATATCGGGGGAAATGGCACGAGGTATTTGAGAATCATAATCCCATCCGTTTGGAGATTGGCATGGGGAAAGGCCGCTTTATTATGGATCTGGCGAGAAATAACCCGGATATCAACTATGTGGGAATCGAAAAATATTCCAGCGTACTGATCCGCGGTATTCAGAAACTGGAGGCGGATCCTTTGCCTAATCTTTATTTTATCCGTATGGAGGCGGAGGATATCACAGCGGTCTTTGCGGCGGGCGAAGTGGATCGCATATATCTGAATTTTTCAGATCCCTGGCCGAAGGATCGGCACGCAAAGCGCAGACTTCCCTCCCGTGAATTTTTGAAGCGGTATGATGAGATACTAATACCGGAAGGTGTGATCGAGTTTAAGACGGACAATCACGATCTCTTTCAGTTTGCACTGGAAGAACTGGAACCGGCGGGATGGCATCTGGAGCAGATGACAAAGGATCTTCATCATGATGAACAGATGATGCAGGATAATATCATGACAGAGTATGAAGAACGGTTTTCTGCAAAAGGAAACCCTATTTATAAATATGTGATCGCAAGATAAAATTAAAAATAAAAAGAAATGGAGGACATGCTATGGAATACACATTTACAACCGAAAATTTTGAGAGTGAGGTAATGCAGTCGGAAGTTCCGGTGCTGGTAGATTTTTATGCGCAGTGGTGTAATCCCTGTAAGATGATGGCGCCGATTCTGGAGGAGCTTGCCGAGCAGTATGACGGCAAAATAAAGATCGGGAAATGCGATATTGACGAGGAGGACGGTCTTGCCAGAAAATATCGTGTTATGAATATCCCTAATATGAAGATTTTTGTAAAAGGGGAGGTCGCGGGAACTGTTGTAGGAGCCGTGGAGAAAGAAGAGCTGGAGGAAGAGATTCAGAAGGTGCTGTAATATAATAAAAATATTTCAGCAGTTTAAAACAGAGAGCATATATATTACGAAAAGAGTATCATTACCTATAGAGATAAGGGAATGATACTCTTCTGTTTGTGTATGTGCTTTACATTTGAAATGTTAATCTTCTTATTCACTATTTTCTTTTAGTCTCGCAATGTGTTCCTTTAACACCAGATTGATATATTGGCTGAATGACCGATCATCATTGTCAGCCAGTTCTCGGATTTCTGCAATTATATCTTCGTCAAGAGAGACACTTACCTTTTGTTTATATGGTTTATTCATACTTTTTGCTCCTTTTTCTTACTCTATTATT
>CAMWMO010000045.1 GCA_947175305.1 uncultured Lachnospiraceae bacterium | reverse complement strand
CCCCCGCCCCCCCCCCCCCCCCCCCCCCCCCCCCCCCCCCCCCCCCCCCCCCCCGACCAGTGAAAACAGAATTGAAATAACGTTTCACCAAGGTGAGCGAAAAAAGGTGTGTAAGAAGGAAAGGAGACGGGTTATGAGTAGAAGCAAGGCGGTGGCCGCGGGTCCGGTGGGACGACCGGAGGGCGGATCACTAAAGAAACGGATACGGGATAACTGGCAGTTATATGCGATGCTGTTGGTTCCGGTGGTATTGACGATCATATACAAGTACATACCCATGTACGGCATACAGATCGCATTCAGGGATTACAAGGCAAGCCGGGGATTTATGGGGAGCGAATGGGTCGGACTGGAGTGGTTCACCCGGTTCTTCAGTGCTCCGACTTTCGGCCGCATGATCAAGAATACGGTGGTACTCAGTTTTTTCAGTCTGCTGTGGAGCTTTCCCATTCCGATCATTCTGGCCCTGATGTTGAACCAGATGCGGTTTGCGCGTTTCAAGAGAGTGACCCAGACAGTGCTCTATGCACCGCACTTTATCTCTACCATGGTCATCTGCGGTATGATCCGCATTTTCTTGAGTCCTTCCGGCGGATTGATCAACCTGATCGCGGGAACTTCCATCGATTTCCTGACGGAGTCTTCCGCATTCCGGACGATCTATATTGCTTCCGGCATCTGGCAGGATGCAGGCTGGGGCATCATCGTTTATATGGCAACCTTGGCCAATGTCGACACATCGCTTTATGAGGCGGCGAAGGTGGATGGCGCATCTCTATTCCAGCGTATCCTTCATATCGACATCCCGGAGCTCACCTCGATCATGGTTTTGAACCTGATCATGAGCGCTGGCGGACTGATGAATGTGGGATTTGAGAAAGTATGGTTGTTACAGACGGATCTGAACAAGGCGACGAGCGATGTGATCGCGGTTTATGTATATCAACAGGGTATCGAAAATGCCAAGTACAGTTATTCCACGGCGGTGGGACTATTCAATACATTGATCAATATCATCCTGCTTGTTGTGGTGAACAAGATAGCCGGCAAGATATCGGAAGACACGAGCTTTATATAGGAGGTGCGGTATGAAAGCGAATACAAAATCGGGAAAGCTGACAGGACTTTCTGAAAAAAGCAGTGATATCATTCTGGTTGTGATCTGTGCTATTATCCTGTTTATTGTGGCTTATCCACTGTACTATGTGCTGATTGCATCTGTATCAAATCCATATGATGTATATGCGGGTAAGACATTCCTTTTGCCCAGCCAGTTTACTTTAGACGGTTATAAATCGGTATTTGCCGATCCGAGTATCCTGACAGGATTGATTAACAGTTTCAAATACACGATAATCGGTACCGTATTCTCTGTGGTTGTGCTTTATCTGGCGGCGTATCCTTTGAGTGTGAAGGAACTGCCGGGCAGAAAGTTTTTAAGTATTTTCTTCATTATCACAATGTACTTCGGCGGCGGTATGGTTCCTACCTATCTGGTGGTAAAGCAGACGGGACTGATCAACAATATGTGGGCACTCTTCCTGCCGGGCGGCGTCGCGGTGGGTAATATGATCATCGTGAGAAATTTCTTTGAGAACAGCATCCCGAAGGAGATGATCGAGGCGGCGGATATCGACGGCGCGTCCAAGTGGACCACCTTTATTAAGATTGTAGTACCTTTGAGCCGTTCCATCATGGCGGTTATGGTGGTGTTCAGCATGGTGGCATACTGGAACGACTGGTTTACGTCAATGATTTATCTGCCCTCTCCGAATAAGGCACCCCTGCCTCTTGTGTTGAGAAATATTCTGATCAAGAGTTCTGCCAGCGCGAGTCAGGCGAGCACTATATCCGGCGGTTTCGCGGAGCTGAATAAGATGACGGAGATGATCAAGTTCTCGTCCATCATCATAGCGGCGCTGCCGATGCTGATCATCTATCCGTTCGTACAGAAATATTTTGAAAAAGGCTTTATGGCAGGCGCGGTGAAAGGCTGACCGCAGAAAGGAAATCATATTATGAGAGACTGGAAAGTATGCAATGATAGAAAGAGGCTGGTGTCCTGTACGCTTATGGCTGCTCTTGCCCTGTCTGTGACGGCCTGCGGAAATAAGGACTACGGACACCATGAAAAAGGTGTTGCGAACACGGATACGACCCAGACGGAGTTTGGGATCATGGGCGCCCAGAGTGCGTTAAGCCCCGGCTACGATGATAATGTGGTCTTGAATGAACTCATGTCAGAGGCGGGAATAGATATTGAATGGACCACTATGAGCGAGTCTCTGGGAGAGCAGGTCAATATCCGCATTGCGGGCGACGAACTTCCTGATGCCTTTATGGGTGTTGGCTTCAGCAATTACGATATCTCCCGTTATGGGGATGACGGCACGTTCATTGACCTGACCCCTTATCTGACTGAAGAGTATATGCCTAACTTGAGCAAAATTCTGGAGGAGAACCCGGATATCCGCAGCGCAATCACCATGGATGATGGTTATATCTACGGTTTACCCGCAGGTGAGCGCATGGGAACGGCGGGTATCGGCGCACCGGAGGACTACAGCATTTACTCGATCCCCCAGTTTGCCATGATCAATAAGGCGTGGCTTGACGATTTGGGACTTGAGGTGCCCACTACGCTGGATGAACTTCACACCGCTTTGAAAGCTTTTAAAGACAATGATATGAGCGCGAAGTATTATGGCAATGCGCCGGGGAGCACGATTCCTATGAGTACGGGCTTCGACCAGTGGTGCTGGGGACAGAACATCTTCTATGCGGGCTTTGGGTTTACCAACTGGCCAAACGACGTCTGCAATGATCTGGTTCTGCGCGATGACGGCACGGTAGAGTTTATGTGTGTGACAGATCAGTACCGGGATGCGGTCACCTACTTCCATGACTGGTATGCGGAAGGGTTGATGGATCTGGAGATGTTCAGCCAGTCCGATACCCAGTTGATCTCCAAGTGTTCTCAGGGTTATGTGGGCGTTTCCACCTGGTGGTACATTGAAGAGCTGATGGGCGACTATGCGGAAGATTATGTGTTCCTTCCCATTCTGGACGGCCCGGACGGCACCCACAATGTGACGATCCGTACCGGTGGCGGTATCAACAGCGGACAGCTCAATATCACGAAGAAGTGTAAGAGCCCGGCAAACCTACTGAAATTTTATGATATGTGGTATGACCCGGAAATCGTAATGCAGCTTCACTATGGCCCCATCGGCACCTACTTTACGGGACAGGATGAGGACGG
Source organism: uncultured Lachnospiraceae bacterium (assembly GCA_947175305.1). Classification (GTDB taxonomy): domain Bacteria; phylum Bacillota; class Clostridia; order Lachnospirales; family Lachnospiraceae; genus UBA3282. Next base: position 4,876 of record CAMWMO010000045.1, on the reverse strand, counting down.
CGTGTGGCTGAGTATATCTGACGATGAGAGCCGTGAAAAGTATGGCAAGGGTTCTGGTGAGTTAAAAGGCGAGTGTGAGGTGGCAGGGCCGAAGCTGATCTTGAGCGACTATTACCAGACTACCTTCAAGATGGAGGATCGTGCCATCGAGCGTCTGACCGACTTGTATGATTTCTGGATGCCCTATGTGGACGACACGGCGACTTACCCGGTGGACTGTGTGTTCACGGGAAGAGAACTGGATGATATCGACTGGTACAAGGCGAACTTCGAGAGCGCTGTCTCCGAGCAGGAAGGTCTGTGGATCAAGAACGGTGGACCAACGGATGAAGAGTGGAACGCCTACATCAAACATTTGACAGATAAATGCGGAATGGAAAAACTCTTGACGGTATACCAGGATGCGTACAATCGCTATGCGGGCGTGGATACGGCAGACTAACCGTGTGAGAAGCACTAATATATGATATCGGAGCAGAAAACTATGGAATCTGCTCCGATATTAGGTTATGATGAAGGCGGACGTAGAGCGCAGAAAGCGCGTATTTGCGAGTTTAGATAATAGCAGGAGGAATAGACATGATAAGCCAGACTTTGCGTGATGCGAGAAGATATGAGGAGACGATGGAGCGGAAGATCGGCCGGGAGGAGAAGCCGGCCTTCCATCTGTCCACCCGTGTGGGGTGGATGAATGACCCCAACGGGTTTTCTTATTACAAAGGGGAATATCACATGTTCTATCAGTATCATCCCTATGACTCTCACTGGGGGCCGATGCACTGGGGCCATGCGGTTTCAAAAGACCTGCTGCACTGGGAGTATCTTCCGGCGGCTCTGGCGCCTGATATGGATTATGACAGGGACGGGTGCTTTTCCGGCAGTGCCGTGGTACTGCCGGACGGCAGGCACCTGCTGATGTATACAGGGGTTGCCAGGGAGACCCAGCCGGACGGCAGCGCCCGGGATATTCAGACACAATGTATCGCCGTGGGGGACGGGATCGATTATGAGAAATACACGGGCAACCCGGTGCTTACCAGAGAGGATCTGCCGGAGGGCGGCAGCAAGTTCGATTTCCGTGACCCGAAGCTGTGGCAGAAGCCGGACGGTTCCTACCGCTGCGTGGTGGGAAACTGCACGGAGGAGGGAGACGGACGCATTCTTCTTTTCAGCAGCCCGGACGGCGTTCACTGGAAGTACGAGAAGATACTGGCGGCTAACGACAAACGCTTTGGAAAAATGTGGGAGTGCCCTGATTTCTTTATGCTGGACGGCAAGGCAGTCCTGATCACCAGCCCGCAGGATATGCTGCCTTACGGTTTTGAGTATCATAACGGTAACGGCACCCTCTGCCTGATCGGTTCCTACGACGAGGAGACGGAGAGCTTCACCGAGGAGCATAACCAGTCCATTGATTACGGCATTGATTTCTATGCGCCCCAGACGATTCTTGCGCCGGACGGCAGAAGGATCATGATCGGCTGGATGCAGAACTGGGATACCTGTAACTTACATACACCTGATCAGCCCTGGCTGGGACAGATGACTCTGCCAAGGGAACTCTCTGTGAAAAACGGCCGCCTGTATCAGAATCCCATAAGAGAGCTGGAAACGCTGCGGGGAGAAGAAGTGCGGCATGAAAATGTGACTTTTTCGGATGAGATCAGTCTGGCGGGCATAGAAGGGCGCAAAGTGGATATGGAGCTGACGGTGCGGCCTGCGGATGCGGAGAAGCTCTATCAGAGGTTTGCGGTCAGATTTGCCCAGAACGATGTTTGTCGCACCTCGATCAGCTTCCGTCCGCATGAGTCTATCGTGAAAGTGGATCGGAAGTTTTCGGGCTCCAGACGAGCCATCATCCATCAGCGTCGCTGCCTGGTGCCGAATAAGGACGGCAATATCAAGATGCGGATCATTTTGGACAGATTCAGCGTGGAAGTTTTTGTGAATGACGGAGAGTACACACTTGCGGCAACGATGTACACGGATCTGTCGGCGGACAGAATCTCCTTTTTTGCAGATGGTGAAGTGACTATGGATGTGGTAAAATATGAATTGAAATAAGGATTGCTTTGGCGGAAGCGGAGGTGGACGACATGAAAAAATATGATGTGGTGGCATTGGGAGAGCTTTTGATCGATTTTACGGAGAACGGCACAAGCGGGCAGGGAAACCCGATCTATGAGGCGAACCCTGGCGGTGCGCCCTGCAATGTGCTTGCCATGCTGACAAAGCTTGGCAGAAAGACCGCGTTTATCGGCAAGGTGGGTAAGGATATCTTTGGGAACCGTCTGAAGGCGACTCTGGAAGAAGTCGGGATCGATACCTCCAATCTGGTGATGGACGAGGAGGTGCGCACTACGCTGGCGTTCGTGGAGACCTTTGCGGATGGGGACAGAGATTTTTCATTCTATCGGAATCCGGGGGCGGATATGATGTTGAAAGAGGAGGAAGTGGATCTGAATCTGGTGAAGGATGCGCAGATCTTCCATTTCGGAACTCTGTCCATGACCCATGATGGAGTGCGCAGCGCCACTAAGAAAGCGATTGCGGCGGCGAAGGAAGCGGGTGCGGTGATCTCCTTTGACCCGAACCTGAGAGAACCCCTCTGGAAATCCCTGGATGATGCGAAGGAGCAGGTGGCCTACGGTTTGTCCCAGTGCGATGTGCTGAAGATTTCCGACAATGAGATCCAGTGGCTTACGGGCGAGGAGGACTTTGATGCCGGGATCGCCAAACTGCGGGCACAGTATGATATTCCCCTGATCATGCTCTCCATGGGCAAGGACGGCAGCCGTGCCTACTATAAAGATCTGCGCGTGGAGGTGAAGCCCTTCCTGCAGGAGAAGACCATTGAGACCACCGGAGCGGGAGATACCTTCGGCGGATGCTGCCTGCATCATGTTCTTCAATATGGTTTACATAATTTAGATGAAAGTAAGTTGACCGAGATGCTGACTTTCGCCAATGCGGCGGCTTCTATCATCACCACCCGTAAAGGGGCGCTTCGTGTGATGCCGGAGGAGAAGGAAGTGAGGGATTTTATCCTCTCACAGGAATAAACCGCCATTGACAATCAGTAGGAATAATTGTATAATCATTGGGAAATTATCGTTTTCATTTTTACTGTAAAAAATGGGAAAAGGAGGAAGGTCCGATTCCTTTCGTGCTGACGGATGAAGGGACGGATCGAGCGGGTGATATGAGTGCGAATGCAACCAGACAGCAGTTACTGATTGTGGATGATGAAGAAGTAAACAGGACAATACTCAGCCTGATGTTTGATGCCGATTATGACATTGTGGAAGCGGCTAACGGAATGGCGGCGATCGAGGCGATCGAGCAAAATAATGATATCGCGCTGATCCTGCTTGATGTTATCATGCCGGTTATGGACGGCTTTGGTGTTTTGGATTACATGAAGGAGAAAGAACTCTTAGAGAAGATCCCGGTTATCCTGATTACCAGTATGACGCCTCAGGAGAGCGAGGAGAAGGCTTATGAGTACGGCATCGCGGATGTGATGCACAAGCCCTTTGAATCCAATATCATCAAGAGACGTGCAAGCAATATCATTGAACTTTACCAGAGCAAGAAGAATCTGGAGATTCGTTTAAAGGAGCAGGAAGAGACGATCCGTGAGCAGGAGAAGGCGATCCGTGTCAACAACGAGTTTATGATCGACGCTCTCGGTTCCGTAGTGGAGTTCAGAAGCGTAGAGACAGGAGATCATGTCAAGAGGATCAAGTATCTGACCAGAATCCTCTTAAAGTACCTTGCAAAATATTTCCCGAAGTACGGACTGACGCCGGTACAGATTGATCAGATCGCCAGAGCGTCCGCCCTCCACGATGTGGGTAAGATCGGTATACCGGATTCCATTCTGTTGAAGCCGGGCAAGCTGACACCGGATGAGTTCGAGGTGATGAAGACGCATACGACGATCGGCTGTGAGATTCTGGAGTCATTTAAGCCGCCGTACCCTGACGACTTTTACCAGTACTGTTATGAGATATGCCGCTATCATCACGAGAGAAGTGATGGCAGGGGATATCCGGATCATCTGGTTGGTGATGAAATCCCGATCAGTGCGCAGATCGTATCTATTGCGGATGTATACGAGGCTCTGGTGAGCGAGAGAGTATACAAGAGCGCATACAGCAATTCTGAGGCATATGAAATGATCTTAAATGGGGAATGCGGACAGTTTTCGGATGACGTCATTGAGTGCTTTAAACTTGCTAAGGAAGACTTCTTTAACATTGTAGAAGTGATCAATATGTTTAATTTTACATTATAAGTGTAGCGTCGAAGACTGTAAAACCAAATTTTGTGTTTTGCAGTCTTCATGCGTTGTGCAGGAATATTATGGCAGGGTAAGGAGAGGAGAAAGAAGTATGGATGACAAGTTTAGACAGCAGTTGGAGGAAAACGGCGCGGATGTAGAGGCTACACTGAAGAGGTTCATGGGGAACGATGCGATTTATCAGAAGTTCTTAGGCAAGTTTCCGGCGGATCCGAACTACGCGAATCTGGGAACCAACATAGAGGCGGGTGCCTTTGAGGAGGCATACAAGTGTGCGCACGCTTTGAAGGGCGTGGTGGGCAATCTGGGCCTTACCCCCATTTTTAACAAGGTCTCCGATCTGGTGGAGGAGCTGCGCAACAAGGCCGCCGACGAGGTGGATGCGGCGCGTGCGAACGAGCTGTGGCAGGAGATCAAGACTGTGTATGAGAAGTTTATTGTCATCATCAACGAAAATATGTAAAATAATTTTCTTTGAGGTGGGTTACTATGGAATTTGGAGGGTTAAATTCCCGAATTGCAGATGAAACGATGGACCTGGTACTGCTCTTTAACGAAGAGGGCAGCATT
>CAMWMO010000044.1 GCA_947175305.1 uncultured Lachnospiraceae bacterium | reverse complement strand
CCTGATGATCCATGCGGCGCCGGCATTTAAAAGCTGCTCTTTCGTGCGAAAACCCCATGATACGCTGACACAACGCAGCTGCGCATTTTGTGCCGTCTGCAGATCCACCTCCGAATCCCCTACATAGATCGCACGGGAGCCCTCGCTCCCCAGTTCATGAAGCGCCTGATACACCGTATCGGGCGCCGGTTTTCTTTTTACCTGATCGCTCTCTCCGATTGCCACCGAGATGTATTCCCCGAAATATTTATTACAAAGCTGCTTTACTGCGCCGTCAAACTTATTGGAGACGATAGCCAGATGATACCCCTGCTCCTTAAGCAGGGCAAGCGCTTCCATAATCCCCTCATAAGGACATGTCTTGTCCTCGCAGTGTTTCGCGTAATGCTCCTTAAACGCTTCAAAAATCACCTCATAGGAAGGGTTCTCCACGCCCTGCGGAATCGCGCGCTCGATCAGCTTCGCCACGCCGTTTCCCACAAAACCGCGCACCGCATCCAGCGTATGAGTAGGCAGGCCAAACCGCTCCATGGCATAGTTTACACTGTCTGTCAGATCCTCCAGAGTGTCAAGAAGGGTCCCGTCCAAATCAAATATGATCGTATCCACCATGGATCAATTCCTTTCTACAAGGTTCAGGATCGCCTCGATCTCCGCCCCGTTGTCCGGCGCAGGTTCTACCGTCTCATGCTTGCCTTCTGAGGTAACCTTCGCAATAAAATTACCATCCTTCGTCTTCTCCAGCGTATAGTAGAACACCTCTTCCGTGTCCCGCTTCCACACCGCATAAACACGATAGCACAAACCGTCTTTCATGGTCTCGTCAGGCATATCCAGACGAGTGAGCTGTATGTTGTCGGTCAGGTTAAGCGTCATAAGAGAGAACTCTCCGGCCTGATGACCGCTCTTTTCCCCTTTGGGGTATACTTCGTCGTAAAGGCCAACCAGGAAAGCGCCCTCCTCCTGCTGCAGTCTCTTAAGCCCCTCTTCCTTATGTTCAAAGAGATACTTCGGCAAAAGTGACAGGGAAACCCGATTGTGCGCGAAATTCCGAAACTGCTCTCTGGTCATCCTCACGGTCCTGCCCTGTTCGACAGCTTGTCTGCGCTTTTCCGCCACCTCCAGGATCGCTTTGGTTATCACCATCATGCCGGTGAAAGGATTGACCACGATCTCCAGCACTTTATCCGGATTGGACATCACCATGGCGACACAGCCCATAAAAGGCATCGCCATCACCATGGGCGGTTTTTTATCCTCCGGGATCTTTTCCATCGAGGTAAAAATGGGAAGTCCCTGTTCGCCCGACTCCTTGCGCAGGAAGCAAGGAGCAAGCTTCGTCTCCTTAGGCAGACGCACCGGTTTTCCCGCCAGCATCTGCTCCTTGAGCTCCGAGGCCAGATCCGCCGGCGGCATAGCCGGCACAAGCACGATCGACCGCTCCAAAAGCTCCATCACCTTCACAAAACTTTCTCTCTCTTTGTCTGCCAGAAAGGCGTCTATCGCCTCTTCCAGTTTTGCATTATCTATTTTCTGCTCCGCCATAGCTGCTCCTTTTTCGGTTTTTATTCTGTCTCCTGCTCCTCCTGTGTGGGCACGATCGCGATCTGCAGCTCTGCAAGCTGCTCTTCATCCACCGTTCCCGGCGCTTCCGTCATCAGACAGGAGGCATCCTTGATCTTCGGGAAGGCAATGACCTCTCGGATGCTCTCCGCATGAGTCAGCAGCATGACGATACGGTCCAGACCGTAAGCCAGCCCTGCATGAGGCGGCACACCGTACTTAAACGCGCTTAAGAGGAAACCGAACTGCTCCCATGCCTTCTCTCTGGTAAAGCCCAGCACCTCAAACATTTTCTCCTGTATATCATCCTGATGGATTCTGACAGAGCCGCCTCCCAGCTCCACACCATTTAACACGATGTCATATGCCTTTGCACGAACTCTTCCCGGATCGGAATCAATGTACTGCCAGTCCTCCTCCATAGGCATGGTGAAAGGATGGTGCATCGCCATAAACCGGTTTTCCTCCTCGCTCCACTCAAGCAGAGGGAACTCCACGATCCAGAGGAAATTGAACTGGGATTCATCGATCAGACCAAGCTGTTTGCCCAGCTCCACTCTGAGCGCTCCCAGGACACTGTAAACAATATTCTTCTTATCCGCCGCAAAGAGAAGCAGATCGCCCTTCTCTCCCTGCATCGCCTGTACTAACTTTTCAAGCTCCTCCTCCGTCATAAACTTGGAGAAAGAAGACTTGTAAGTGCCGTCCTCCTGCACGCTTAAGTAAGCCAGCCCCTTGGCGCCGTAACCCTTGGCAAAATCCACCAGCGCGTCGATCTTCTTCCGGGGCATAGCCGCCTGACCTTTCACATTCAGACCTCTGACAGAGCCGCCGTTTTCCAGCGCAGAAGTAAATACGCCGAATCCGCAGCCCGCCACCACATCGGACACGTCCGTAAGCTCCATGCCAAATCGGGTATCCGGCTTGTCAGAACCGAATCGATCCATAGCCTCCTGCCAAGTCATGCGGGGCAGGGGAAGCTGCACATCAAGCCCAATGGCCTCCTTGCAGATATGCCGGATCAGCCGCTCATTGACATCGATCACATCGTCCACATCCACGAAGGAAAGCTCCATATCCGCCTGGGTAAATTCCGGCTGTCTGTCCGCCCGCAGATCCTCGTCACGGAAGCACTTGGCGATCTGAAAGTACCGATCGTACCCGGAACACATCAAAAGCTGTTTATAAAGCTGCGGCGACTGAGGCAGCGCATAGAAATTGCCCGGATGCACACGGCTGGGCACCAGATAGTCTCTGGCCCCTTCCGGGGTTGATTTACAAAGGATCGGCGTCTCGATCTCCAGAAAGCCTTCCTCAGCCATAAAGGACCGCATCTCGGAAACGATCTTACTGCGCAGGATCAGCTTCTCCTGCAGGTCCGGACGGCGCAGATCCAGATAACGATATTTTAAGCGGATCTCCTCCTTGGTCTTAGAGCCCGCCTCCACCGGGAAGGGCGGCGTCTCGGATTCCGACAGGATACGCACCTGGGAAGCCCTTATCTCGATCTGTCCCGTAGCCAGATTCTCATTGACCGCGCCGGAACGCTTCTCCACCTTGCCGACCACGGCGATCACAAATTCGCTGCGCATCTTCTCCGCCTTGGCGAAAGCCTCCTGCCCGCAGTCCTTCTCCTCAAAAATGATCTGTAAAATACCGGAGCGGTCTCTCAGATCCACAAAAATGATACCGCCCTTATTCCTCTGCTTCTGTACCCATCCCATGACGGTTACTTCTTCTCCCACATTCTGCACGGAAAGCTCCGCACAGCGGTGAGATCTTTTCCAGCCTTTCATTGATTCTGCCATTGTATCCTCCATTCCGAAGCGTTAGTCTGAACTTGTTCAGACGGCTTCTTTATCTCTTAAGCTCCTCACGATAAAATTCCTGAAACGCCTCATAGCCCTGAGCTGTGAGCTGTTCCTTCTGGAATTTCTTGTTCTTGTTCATGCGTGCCACCAGGATCTGATTTCCCTTTTCACGCTCCGTCTGTGCCTGCGCCATCACCTCACACAGCTTCTCGGAAGACAGACCTTTTTCCATAAGATAAGCGATCTTCTTCCCCGCCTTGGGTACCTGAAAGCCATTTTCCATGAGCAGTAAAATGATCCGTTCAAAGCCGATGGAAAAACCGCAGGCCGGCACATCATTGCCCGTAAATTTCCCAACCATCTTATCATATCTTCCGCCGCCGCCACAACTGCCGCCGAACTCCGGCACCGCCACCTCAAAGATGGTGCCCGTGTAATAGGACATGCCCCGCACCAGCGTGGGATCAAATACCAGCTCAAAAAAGTTTCCCTTGACCGCCTCCACGCTGTCTATGATCTCCTGAAAGCTCTCCTGCACGCCCTCCGGCAGAAAATCCGCGATCTGCTCTGTCAGATACGCCACCGGCGTGTCAGACGCTTCCACGCCCCGGAACAGCGCCATATACTTTTCTACGGATTCCTGCGGATATCCGGCGTTCAGAAGCTCCTCCCGCACGCCGTCTATCCCGATCTTATCCATCTTGTCCAGCGTGATAAAAATAGCGTCGTAGTCCGCTTCTCCAAATCCGCTGTAAGCCGCCATCGCCTTTAAGATCTGTCTGTCATTGATGCGGATCTGAAAGTTTTTAAAGCCAAGCTTCCCCAGCGTCGTGGTGGTAGCCAGAATCAGTTCGATCTCCGCCAGATTGGAGGCCTCCCCCAGAATATCAATATCACACTGCATAAACTGACGGTATCGCCCTCTCTGTGGCCTGTCCGCCCGCCATACGTTGCCCATCTGCAGCGCCTTGAAGGGTGAAGGCAGTTCATTTGCATGAGCCGCGTAATAGCGCACCAGCGGAACCGTCAGGTCATAGCGCAGGCCCCCGTCCACCAGATCCTCCTCACTCTTTGCCTCCTCCAAGCGAAGCTTCTCGCCTCTCTTTAAGATCTTAAAGATCAGCTTCTCATTTTCGCCGCCCGCCTTACAGTTCAGATTGGCGATATTCTCCACACAGGGCGTCTCGATCGACGTAAAGCCGAAATTTCCATAAGTCTCTTTGATAATGCCGATCACATAGTCACGGATCTCCATCTCCTCCGGCAGGATATCCTTCATGCCGGTGACTGGTTTTTTATTTAATGCCATAGCTACCTCCATTCCCGTGAATTTCTACGTCCTTCTCGAGCGCTTCATCCAGCCACTCCACAAGCTGTAAATCCACTTTTCCTTTCTCTGCCATGCTCTTCAGTATCTCGATTGCCTTTTTCCTCGGAATCGGCTCCTTATAAGGCCTGTCCGTAGCCGCAAGCGCGTCATAGATATCTACCACCGTGAGAAGCCTTGTCTCCAGATCGAGCTCGTCCCCCTTCAAATGATTCGGATAACCGCTGCCGTCCAGATATTCATGGTGGGCGCCCACCCACTTCGGTACCATGGAAAAGCCTTTATAGAACTGCACTTTCTCCAGAATCCTGGATGTCATGACTACATGATTCTCCATCTCTTTACGCTCCTGCAAGGTCAGCGTGCCGCTTCGGATGCTCAGGCACTCCGCTTCTTTCGCAGTCAGATACGGAAGCACGGATCCGTCTTCCTTTACATGCTGTTTCTTAGAAAGCTTTCCTACATGCTCATATGCCGCATCATCCAAATAATCGATCACATCCGTTTTATGGATGAATGCAAGTTCTGATTCCAGGTCATCTATGACCGCTTTATATTCTTCCTGTGTGATCCTGCCACGCAGCATATCGATCTCATACAGTGCCCTAAGCAACGCAAAACGATCTTCTATCTTCTCTCGCGCATCACCCAGTCTGGTGGCCTTATTCATAATGCTCAAAGGCACCACCATCTTCCCGATGTCATGAATGAGCGCCGCAAGCATCAACTGCTCTTTTCTCGCAGGCTCAAATGCCCATTCACACTTGCCTTCTTTATGTAGCTGCGTCATATAATCCGCCAAAAGGCTCGCATATTTTTCCACATTCCTGGTGTGCAGAGCATTGTAGGGCGTCCGCTCCTCCAGCGCTGTGGTGAGCGCTTCCACGAAAGAATAAATCTGCGCTTTGAGCGCCTCCACATAAGAGAGATTCGTGAGCTCGATCGCAGCCATAGAACCAAGCGCACGGATGATGATCTCATACTGCTCGTGAAAGGCGATAACCTTTCCCTCTTCATCCATGGCATTGATCAGCTGCAGCACCCCGATCAGTTCATTTTCATTATTCGCAAGAGGCACAACCAGCTGAGACTTCGTGCAATAGCCTGTCAGACTGTCATACTGTCTCGGTCCGGAAAAGTCAAACCGGCTGCTTGCGTAGACATCAGGTATGTTTACAACCTCCTGATGAATCGCCGCATAAGAACACACATTTTCCTCTTTCAAAGGCACCGGCGGCAGATCGATCTTCTCTCCGTCCATCCCCCGGCTGACGCCTTTAGAAAGGGTCTTCATATATTTAAAATGCAATTCCTCGTTCTCATACAAATATAAAGTGCTGGCATCACAATTTGTGATCTCCATCCCTTTATCCAAAATGGTCATGAGCAGACGGTTTCTGTCCCTTTCAGTACAAAGACGTATTCCAATATCCATTATTTTTTCAAAATCTTCGTATTGTAAATGCATCTTACTTCTCCTTTTCCTATTCCATCGGATATATCCCGTACTGCTTCAAATATTCCAACGATTCCCTCTGTGCCTGATAACCGCTTACTTCCACCAGCACAGAGGCATTGATCTGATACTGTCTGATCAGCCGGTCAAATTCCTGCCAGTCCAGCCTTCCGGCCCCCACCGCAAGATGCAGATCGTTCACCAGATCATTGTCATTGATGTGTATATGACGGATATAGGGTGCCAGCGTCCTGATCCACTCCTCTCCCGAACACCCGGAAAGCATAGCGTGGGCATAATCCAGACAGATCCCGAAATTCTCGATGCCCTGCATCCTCTCCGCCATCCCCGCCATAATATCCGGCGCTTCATCAAACATATTTTCCATATAAATCTGCTGTTCGGGATACTCCCTCGCAATTTCCGTAAAAAATGTAACGTTTCTATCGCACCAGTTTTTTAGATAACTCTCTACACGGAATCCGGCAAGCCGCCCCGTATGAAACACTACACCCCTTAATCCCATCCGCTTCGCTGTCTCCATGGACTGGCGAACACGCCGCACGGAAGCTTCCCTGATCAGCGGATCGTCACTGTGTATGGTCACATCCAGAAATGCCCCGTGCATCGTATCCATGGAAAAATCTTTCTTATACATTCCATAGCCTGTGATGATCTCCTCCTGTTTCTCAGGATCATCCATAGTCTCCGGTATATAGAATTCATTATATTCAAATGCACAGCCGTATTCTTCTGCCAGACCGCACACCCGCTCCAGATCCGTCCTGTCGGGAACCAAATACAACTTACTCATTTCTTCACACATCTTTCTTTACATGATCCACTTGATATACAAAAACACCATTGCTCTTTCCCTTCAAAGGGATCTCTCCGATCGGTGTTACCGTCACTCTGTCCTTGACCGCCTCATAGACATCTTTACTGATCAGAATCTGTCCCGGTCGCGCATTGCTCTCCAATCTGGCTGCCGTATTGACAGTATCGCCGATCGCCGTATAATCCATACGGAAATCACAACCGATATTTCCCACAACGGCATTGCCGCAGTTCACTCCGATTCCGAACGATACGCTCTTGCCATATCTCTTACGGAATTTCTCAGCGATGGCTTCCGCTCCCGCCTGCATGTCCCATGCGGTAGCAACAGCACGGAAGATATAGTCCTCCAGATCAAAAGGCGCATTGAATACCGCCATCGTAGCATCTCCCACGAACTTGTCCAAGGTTCCGCCATTGTCAAAAATCGACTGCGTGGTAAGTCCCAAATACTCATTCAGGATCTCCACCACTTCCTCAGGCTTCAAACTCTCCGACATTGTGGTGAATCCACGGATATCCACAAACAGTACCGCAATATGTCGGTTCTCTCCGCCGATCACCAGCTCGAAATCCTTGTTTTTACTTATCTTATCTACCACCTGCGGCGCTACATATTGCTTAAATACATTGATAACCTGCCGTCTGCGCATGATCTCCGCCACATATCTGCGCACCATCTGTATCAGGTAAATAATAAGCAGACAGAGCGGCAAAAGGATCGTCGGAACGATCCGCCCTTTCCCATACATTACCCGTGCAAAGACCAGATTCAGAACCGTCAGCCCCGCAAAAAGCAACGTGGAGAACAGGAGCCTTACTTTTCCGCTGCACACATAGAATACTCCGCACAGAACCGCCGCCACAAACGCATATAACAAGGGCGATACCGGAAGCTGCGTCCGGCCCTCCAGCAAAGCTTCTATGATGTTCGCATGTATTTCCACCCCATACATCTGACTGTTATGGGCGATGGCAGGCATGTAGGAATCCTGCATTCCTACGGCATAAGCCCCCACCAACACCACCGCGTCCCGAAAGATCGCGGCGTCCACAGTCCCATCCAGCACATCTGCCATAGAAACTACACTGTAGCCTCCCGCTTTGCCGGAATAGGTGAAATAGTACCGGTTATTTCTTCCGTAAGTGGCAGGGAATACCGCTT
>CAMWMO010000043.1 GCA_947175305.1 uncultured Lachnospiraceae bacterium | reverse complement strand
CTCTAAAGTCGTAAGCTCTAAGGTCTTTGCATGGATCAGTTGATCCGCTTCGCAGTATTCATCGGCGCCGAAGCCTGCGATCACCTCATATCCGGTGTCCGCCTTTAATCCCGTAATTTTGATGTGGCCGCCCGTACTGCGGTTATTGACAGGCACGGAAAATTGATGTTTCCATAAGGCTGCGGCCTGCCCGATATTATCTCCGGCATTCTCCCCGCCAGCCTCTCCTGTGTCAGTTTTTTCTCTGATATAACCGCACAGATAATCGTCATCCGTATGCTCCATCCCGGCGAGTGTATACGCAATGTCTGCGGAAATCACCCTTGGAGATGATGTGATCGCCGCTTCGCGGATATCCGGATTGGTGGTAAACGATCCCTCCGTCGGCTGCTCCAATGCATCTGCTTCCACATTGGCAGTTTTGCCAAAACCGATCTTATACCGATAACGTGCGTTCTCCTTCAGTCCGTCTGCTCGAAGCAATATCGAGGACGAAGACTCGGATACACTCTTAGCCGCTGCCCTGTGCCATATTCCCTCTTCCGTATCTTCACGGAAATAGCAGATCAGATAACCGGAACTCTCTACCCCGCTTACGACACAGTCAAAGCCTGCCCTGTAGATTCCGGGCGTTGTCATGACCGTCACTTTACGGGGATCCGGTGTGGTAGTAAAAAATCCTTCTATCGCGGCAGCCAGCTCATTAGCGGGCGGAACCCCTTCCCTGCCTAATCCGATCCTGTATTCATACTCTGTCTCTTTCTCCAGCCTGCTAAGCCCTATTTCGACCTTGGCATTATTTTTGCTGATTTTGGTATCAGTACCTCTCCACCAGCCCGTTTGTCCCGTTCCTTTCACAGCGGGCCTGATCCATAATACCAGACAAGAATCGTCAGCTGCGCTGTTTTCCATCCCGCTGACAGAACAGATGAACGAGACATCCGCCATCCTCGGTCTGACAGACAATAGCGATATCTGCCTCGTTTCTTCATGGGTGGTAAAGCTGCCTTGCTGTAGACAGGTCAATTCATTGATCGGCGTAGTTGAGCTGGCGCCAAGCCCGATCTTATATTCATATTCCGTACTATCCTGCAATCCCCTCAGTGTAATTTTGCCATTCGTATATCCGGTATAATATTTCCGCTCCCATTCCGCACTGCCCGACTTTCTGAAATACAGGATCAAAAGCGGCTTTTTATCCGGATCAATGCCCTGTATCGTGTAGGTAATCTCGGCAACAGTCACCAGAGCATTCACGGAATCAATCCTGAGCTTCTGTCCATCGTCACCGGTAACCAGAATACCTTCCGCAATTCTAAACTCCGTCCCACTCCCGATAACCAGCTGATATCGGCTGTTAAACGCAAGGTTCAATCCTGTCAGAATACAGCTGTAGTTATTCGCCGCACTGAAAGTATAATTCGAAGGATACTCCGTATAAGAGGAGGCGCCTTCCCTTCTGATATAGGCTTTGAATGCCCTGCTTCTGTCATGCGCTTTCATACCGGCAACATCCTGCTCATTCAATGTCACCCGGTACTCCATATAGCCGCTCTCCTCGATCTGCAGAGGAGCAGCGGAAGGCGTGGTCAGTTTCTCATACAGGCAGCATTCCGCATTGTCTCTGGTTACATTCTTAGATCTACCCACCAGCCAGCACAGATAATATTCTTCCCCCGGTTCAAGCCACAGAGTGGTATTTCCTGCGCTGGAAAAGGTCGTCTGATATTGACTCGCCTCGTTGAGACATACCGCAGACCCGACATCTCTATAGCTATACCTGCCATTCCATTTGTCCGCACTGACATACTGAAGCTGCAGGTAATACTCTCCAGACAGTTCTTCTTTTGTTCCCGAGAGCCGGTATGTATGGGTGAAGTCATATGGACTCTCGAAGTCTGTATCCTTATCTTCCACCCTCTCCAATCCGATTCCGGACTCATTTATGTCCAGAGTACAACATTTCATAAAGCCGCCGGTACACAGTGCAAACTCATATTTCATGTCACACGGTAGTTTTTCGATTGACACACTTCCCTTGTACTCGGAATCTACTGTTACCGACTTACTACTATACCTTGTCTCACCTACGGATCGGTAAAATATATAATAGGGCTGCGCTCCTTTCGGCACCTGAAACTCACAGTTGACCGTAGTCTTAACCTCACTGTCCTGCGTCACATGCAAAGTAATGTCATCTTCTCCATAAACCGCGTTCTCCGGCGTGCTGAATGAAATGACCTGATGCTCTGTAGTAATACACTCTTCCTCAAACTCAATCCAGATCTCCGCCCGATATGTTTCTCCAGACAGGAAAATTCTCTCTAATCCGATAAACGAACCACAACGCAGTTCTACTTCCTGCTCATTCACAACGTTTGGCACCATGCTTCCACTCAACGAAGATTTTCTTCCCAGCGCATCTACAACACTGCCACGTAGATAAACCACGCCGGTTCCCTGATAATTCGTCTTCGCCCGCACTGCAAGCGTCTTAAAATCCTCCGTTACATGAATGTCATAATCATAAACCTTTATTTCCACCGGCGTTCCCGTAGTCCGGTAAGTGACCGACTTAAGCGTCTCTCCCCATTCGCTTGTCCGGAAATCAAACCGATACTCTGTCCCCGCACGCAGTTGCGTAAACTCATAACGCTTATATTTGTCGACCAGTACGAACTGTTCCGGCTCTGTCCCGTCCGCCGGAGCATAATAACAGTAAATATTCTTACTGCTCCCTCCCTGTGAAGGAAACGGCTCCACATCCAACACGATAGAATGATCCGTACATTCGTTATCATGAATATACAGCCAGTCATCCGTTCCCTTTTCTTTGGTAACGCATTGTGTACCCGAAAGCAGAGCCACAAACTGCGCTTTGCGTAAATCTTCCTCTGGAGTATACATGACCATATAGGAAACATCGTAAGCCGTGTCCTGTGCCACTGATCCCGACTCTACCTCGCCCTCGCGCCCACCAAGTGCTCTGAGATAAATATTTCTCCCGGAAGTCAAACTAACGTCGCCTACATCCTGATCTCCCTCACTGTGATCCGCTGGCCCCCAATATGGCCGTATAAAATACCTGCCTTCATTGCTCTTGTCCACATAGTCGGCATCCGCATGAAACCGCAGCCGCTCACACCCCGCCTGTGCCTTGAACGTAAGCCTGTCACCGTTCTCAAGCACCAGACTGCTCACGCCGTCTGCATCCGCCTCAGCTTCGGTCTGGTCGGAAACCTTTATCGTAAACGTTCTGCCTGCCTTGTCTTTTACATAAGTTTCAATATAGACAGTCTCCCCGGCTTCCATATAATCAGTACTGATCCACAGATACCAGTAATCTACAAATGTGTTTCCGTTGGGATCAAAATGTGCCCAATGATTCCTTGTACTGTCAGAAGGCGCTGTGTACAGATTGACATAGATGTAACCCGTGCCCTCACAATCCACGCTGTCCGTATAGAAGGCATACCGCCCCGCTCTGGGCGCCGTAAAAGAATACCATGCGCTGCTCTCCCGGCTGTCAGGCGCATTGATCGTCACACCGTTATTCTTTGCCTCCTCATAGGAGATCTCGGTAATAGCGTTCTCCGCCGGGGATACGGCTTCAACATCCGCCACAGCAAACATAGTATTCTCGGAGATAGAAAGATCGTTTTCTGAAACGGAAGCATCTTCCGACCCGGTGTCATCTCCTGGCTCTTCACCGGATACCCCATCAGTATCATCACCGCTGTCTTCCGCATGATCCGCATCGCCATCAGACCCGTTCTCCTCGCTGTTATCGGAATCGTCGCTGCCGGCACCGTTACCGATATCGCTGGCCCCGTCGTTGTTATCAGCACCTTTTTCGCCATCACTCTTATCGGAATCATCCGAAGGATCTCCTGTATTCGTTTCTTCAGTTTCACCTGTTTGATCCAATGAATCATCTATATTTCCATCTGCCCCGTCTTCCAGAGCCAGATTATCAGCCTCATTTATTGTCTCTATCCCTCCACCTGGCTGGACGGCATACGCCGTCGCGGGTGTCTCAAATACCAAAATTCCTGCCAATGCAAATGTTAAAAACCGTTTAAACACTATCATCTATCCTCTCATCTGCTAAAAATTATTGCGAACCTCCCCTTCCCATCTACATAGAAAGGCTTGGTCCGCAATCATCAATTTACGCTTTATACCTCATTATACAGGGTAAGCCCCATTCTTAGTATCTGCCTGAGTCATATCAACTTTCTCCTGCTGTGCCTGACGGTACTTGAAGAAGTCGATCGCCACCTGCGGGAACAGTGCGTAGGACAGTACATCCTCATCCTGCTGTTTCCATTCCTTCATCTCTGCTTCCAGACCTGCAAGCTCCGGCTCTGTGTGACCGGTCGCCTCAGCGGAACGAGCGGTAGAACGCGGCTCTCCGGGGATAACCTTGTCGATTACTTCCTGGCTCATAGGCTTAACCGTCTGTCCATAATTACCGCGAAGCAGATCCTTGAACTCCCCTGTTGCCATCTTATATCTCTCGCCCATCAGTACGTTAAATACTGCCTGCGTACCAACGATCTGCGAAGAAGGCGTAACCAGAGGCGGCTCACCGCAATCCTTACGAACTCTCGGGATTTCTTCCAGCACATCCTGATATTTATCCTCTGCCTTCTGCTCCTTCAGCTGGCTTACCATGTTAGACAGCATACCGCCGGGAACCTGATAGCGCAGTGTATTGATGTTAACGCCGAGTACCTTGGTGCTCATCAGGCCGGATTCGATGCACTCCTCACGGTAAGGACGGAAGTAATCTGCAATCTGTGCCAGAATTTCCTGATCATATCCGGTATCGTACTCTGTACCCTTAAAGGTCTCCACCATAACCTCTGTCGCCGGCTGGGAAGTACCCAGCGCAAAAGGAGAAATTGCACAGTCGATCACATCCACGCCTGCCTCTACCGCCTTCAGATAGGTCATGCTCGCCACACCGGAAGTATAGTGTGTATGCAGCTGGATCGGAAGCTTTGTGCTCTCTTTTAACGTCTTTACAAGTTCAGCCGCTTTGTAGGGAACGAGCAGACCCGCCATATCCTTGATACAGATGGAATCTGCACCCATCTCCTCAATCTTCTTCGCCATATCTGCCCAATACTCTAATGTATAGGCATCTCCCAGCGTATAGGAAAGCGCGATCTGAGACTCGCCTCTGCCCTCCTGCTTCTTGATCTTGTTGGTCGCGTCTACCGCCGCCTGAAGGTTTCTGATATCGTTCAGGCAGTCAAAAATTCTGATGACATCGATACCATTTGCAATGGATTTCTCAACAAACGAGTACACCACATCATCCGCATAAGGTCTGTAGCCCAGAATATTCTGGCCTCTAAATAACATCTGTAATTTGGTATTTTTAAAACCATCTCTTAACTTTCTGAGTCTCTCCCACGGATCCTCCTTCAGGAAACGAAGAGACGCATCGAAGGTAGCGCCGCCCCAGCACTCTACTGCATGGTAGCCGACTTTATCCATTGTATCTACGATTGGAAGCATTTTCTCGGTAGGCATTCTGGTCGCGATCAGAGACTGATGTGCGTCACGAAGAACGGTTTCCATGATTCCAACCGGCTTTTTATTCTGTTCTGCCATTATATTGTCCTCCTAATTTATTATTTAGAATACTCCAAATACCGCCATAAAGGTACCTGCAGCAACTGCCGTACCAATAACACCTGCTACGTTAGGTCCCATAGCATGCATCAGCAGGAAGTTGGTCGGATCTGCCTCCGCACCTACCTTCTGTGACACTCTGGCCGCCATAGGCACCGCAGACACACCGGCGGAACCGATCAACGGATTCACCTTGCCCTTGGTAACGATACACATCAGCTTACCGAAGAGCACACCTGCCGCCGTACCAAATGCAAAGGCGATAAGTCCCAAAATAACGATCTTGATAGTATCCATATTCAGGAATGCTTCCGCGCTGGTGGTCGCACCTACGGAAGTACCCAGGATGATAACCACAATATACATCAGCGCATTGGACGCCGTATCCGTCAACTGTCTTGTCACGCCACACTCTCTGAACAGATTACCCAGCATCAGCATACCGACAAGGGGCGCTGTGGTGGGAAGGATCAGAGAAACCACAATGGTTACCACGATAGGGAAGAGGATCTTCTCCAGCTTGCTGACAGGACGAAGCTGCCCCATCTTGATCTTTCTCTCTTTCTCCGTGGTGAAAAGCTTCATAATGGGCGGCTGTATGATCGGCACCAGTGACATATAAGAATATGCCGCCACCGCGATCGGTCCCAGCAATGTGGTCTGTCCCAGCTTACCTGCCAGGAAAATGGATGTCGGGCCGTCCGCACCACCGATGATGGAGATAGCTGCCGCCGCCTTATCGTTAAATCCTAAGAAGATCGCACCAAAGTATGCTGCGAAAATACCAAACTGTGCCGCCGCACCCAAGAGAAAACTCTTCGGATTCGCAATGAGCGGACCGAAATCCGTCATAGCGCCGACACCCATAAAAATCAGGGACGGCAGGATCGCCCACTCGTCCAGCAAGTAAAAATAATACAGCAGACCGCCGCCTGCGCCGCCCTCTCCGACCTCTTTCATGATATCCGGATAGATATTCACAAGCAGCATGCCGAACGCGATCGGCACCAATAAGAGCGGTTCAAAGCCCTTGCCGATGGCCAGATATAGAAATACAAGTGCTACGACAATCATCACATAGTTTCCGACTTCCAGATTAAAGAAGGCAGTCTGATGTATCAGATTGTTAAGCGTCTCAGCTACATACATTTTTTTAACCTCCTGTAGTTTTAGTTTCAGAGAGAGCGTCCTGGAACGCTCTTCCCATGATTAGTTCAATGTTGCAAGAAGTGCGCCTGCCTCTACAGCGTCGCCTACTGCCACATTGATGCTGGCTACAGTACCGTCCTGAGGAGCCACTACAGGGATCTCCATCTTCATAGCCTCAACAATCACAACAGCGTCACCTTTCTTCACCGCCTGACCAACATTGGCCTCGATCTTGAACACCTTACCTGCCGCACCGGCTTCGATCTTCACACTGCCGGCAGCGCCGCCTGCTGCAGGAGCCGCCGCTGTGGGTGCAGGCGCTGCCTTCGGAACTGCTCTAGGTGCCGCAGGTGCTGCCGCTGCAGGTGCGCCGCTTGTCGCTCCCTCTTCCACCACTACATCATATACGCTGCCATTTACGGTAATTGTATAATTTTTCATTTTGATATCCTCCTATGATCTTAGGCATTCTGCCATTTGCTCTTATTAGATTTTCTGATGGATCTCACCACGAAACCATCCGTGGACGCCGCGCCCTCGTAGGCCGCGATTGCAGCCGCAATGACTGCCACAAGCTCTGTGTCGTCGGAGAGCTCTTCCTTCTCTGCGATCTGCTCCACCACAGGATCAGCTGCAGGTGCCGCAGCAGGTGCCTCCGTCTTCTGCTTCTGCTCAAATTTGGAAATGAATGTGAAGCAGGATATGATCAGACTGATCAGAATCAATACCGCAAACACGGTACCCATACCGATCAGGGTATTCATACCGGCTTTTACCATGATCTCTCCCGTAGAGTAATGCACGTTGGTCGTGATTCCCATATAAGATACCAGCGCGCTGTCAAGAATGATCTCTACCGTCGCGTTATGCGAGGAACCGAGAACTTCAACGTTGATCACCACCTCGTCATCATCAAAGGAAACGGAACCGCCGCTTGTCCCCTCGTAGGTGCCGATATCCTCCAGCGCATCCTGCCAGCCAATAAAACCGTTGTAGAGAATAGGCTGATCCGCGTACTGCTCAACAGCATTTCCGGCCACAATCGCATTCATCTGATCAACGATAGTCGTACCAATCTGTATCGCCTGTTCCTCACTGATGGGACCGCTCACCGCTTCCTCCTGACCACACGCTGCAAGACAAGCCATACAGGTAATCATCCCTAATATTACCAATAGTTTTTTCATACTTATACACATGCCTTTCCGTAACCTGCGCATAAAGCCGCAGGTACTATATTTGCGAAACGATCAAACCGTGCCGTGTTTCTTCTCAGGCCGGCCCTCTGTCTTGGAGGAAAGCATCTCGAATGCACCGATCACATATTTTCTGGTATCTGCCGGCTCCACTATCTGATCCACATAACCTCTCTTTGCTGCGCTGGTCACATTGTTTTGCAGAGCCTCATACTCCTTCGCGCAGGCATCAATGGCATCAG
>CAMWMO010000042.1 GCA_947175305.1 uncultured Lachnospiraceae bacterium | reverse complement strand
GAATCATATCTGCGTCTGTGACGACTGTATGCACAAGACCATGGATACGGTCAGTCTGTTCGACTATCAGGGACTTTTAAACAATCCTGATTTTAGCGATATGAATACCGGCAAGGGCTTTCCGAATATCAGCTTTGTCAATCTGGCGGATCTGCGGGGGGATGGCGGTATCCCCAACAAGCAGAAGCCGAAAAAAAAGAAGAAAAAAGACGAGGCGGAGATCGATATCCGGAATATCATGCCGCCTCATAAGATCAAGCAGAAGCTGGACGAGTATGTGGTGGGACAGGAGCATGCCAAAAAGGTGATGTCCGTGGCGGTCTACAATCACTATAAGAGAGTGGCTACCGGCACCATGGACGAGATCGAGATCGAAAAGTCCAATATGCTCATGATCGGTCCTACAGGCTGCGGCAAGACTTATCTGGTGAAAACCCTGGCAAGACTTCTGGATGTGCCGCTGGCGATTGCGGATGCTACTTCTCTGACGGAGGCGGGGTATATCGGTGACGATATCGAGAGTGTGGTGTCCAAGCTTCTGGCGGCGGCGGACAATGACGTGGATCGCGCGGAGCGCGGTATCATCTTTATCGACGAGATTGATAAGATCGCCAAGAAAAAGAATACCAATGCCCGGGATGTGAGTGGTGAGTCGGTACAGCAGGGGATGCTCAAGCTGTTAGAGGGAGCCGAGGTGGAAGTGCCGGTGGGCGCAAATTCTAAAAACGCCATGGTGCCTCTGGCTACGGTAAATACCAGAAACATCCTGTTTATCTGCGGCGGTGCTTTTCCTGATCTGGACGATATCATCAAGCAGAGACTCAACAAAAAGACCTCCATCGGTTACAGCGCCGAGTTAAAGGATAAGTATGACAAAGAAAAGAATATCTTAAGCCATGTGACGGTGGAGGATATCAGAAAATTTGGCATGATACCTGAGTTTATCGGCCGTCTTCCGGTGATCTTTACGTTGGAGGGATTGAGCCGGGAGATGATGATACAGATCTTAAGCCAGCCCAGAAACGCTATCTTAAAGCAGTATCAGAAGCTTCTGGAGCTGGATGAGGTGGAACTTCTCTTCGATGAAGGAGCGCTGGAAGCGATCGCGGATAAGGCGTTGGAGAAAGAGACGGGAGCCAGAGCGCTGCGGGCCATTATTGAGGAGTTTATGCTGGATATCATGTACGAGGTGCCCAAGGACGACAATATCGGCCGGGTGACGATCACCAGAGAGTATATTGAGGGGACCGGAGGGCCGGTCATCGATATTCGCAGCAGGAGTGCGGAGCATCCGGATCGACTGAAAGAGATACGGCAGTCATAAAACATATAAATACAGGAAGATAGAATGCGGCCGGCGTAGGGAATGTATACGCCGGTCGCTTGGCTTTTATCGGGGTGTACTGGCAAAGAACAGGACAGCTGCCTGCCGCATAGAATAAAGTAAGGGACCGATGCGGCGGAAGGACATGTAGATAGTGCAGACTATTTATGTGGAGTGAAAAATTGACTTGTAAAGATAGGATTTTATCGGACGACTATGCAGATCTTATCGTAGATTATGATCTGCTTCCCCAGCTATTGGAAACGGTGGACGTGGATGCCTGTTATCATGCCATAGATGCCGGGTACGGCGTTGTCTATGTGAGCCGCAGCCAGATACCGCCCATGTCGATCGGCTATTATGGCTATTCTGCAATTCCCAAGCTTTACGGCTTGATGCAGGTAGGAACTACGCCCTTTGATCCCTCCTGTCTTGCGGCTATGGGGAATATCCGCGTGCAGAACCCGCCCCTGGCATTGCAGGGAAATGGCGTTATCATTGGTTTTGTTGATACGGGGATCCGGTATCAGGAGGATGTATTCCGGGATGCGGACGGGAATACCCGCATCGTGTCGATCTGGGATCAGACCATACAATCAGGAGAGCCTCCTGAGGGCTTTCTTTACGGGACACAGTACCGCCGGGCGGATATCAACAGAGCGCTGGCGGAAATGAATCCGTTGTCGGTGGTGCCCAGTACCGACACAGACGGTCATGGAACCCAGATGGCCTCTGCGGCGGCGGGCAGTGAGCTGAATCAGGGTCTTACCTTCCGGGGAGCCGCTCCGCGGGCGGATATCGCGGTGGTGAAGCTGAAAGAAGCCAAGCCGTATCTGAGAGATTACTATCATATAAGCGACGGAGCAAAGGCTTATCAGGAAAACGATATCATGGAGGCAGTGCGGTATTTACAGCAGATGGCAGTGGCATACAGCAAGCCGGTGGTGATCGTGCTTGGCCTTGGCACCAACATGGGAAGTCATGACGGCACCTCCTCGCTGGACTCTTATCTGAATATCGTGGCGGGCCGCAGAAGCCGGGCGGTAGTGGTCTGCGGCGGCAATGAAGGAGATAAGGAGCATCACTATCAGAATACTATGCCGAGCAATGTGGAGATTCGTGTGGAGGATGCTATGAAGGGGTTCTGTGTGGAACTCTGGGGCAGTCTGCCCGACGCTTACGCCATCTCGATCCGCTCTCCTGGAGGAGAGGTGTCTCCGGTCATTGATTTCAGAAGCGGCATCGACAGGAATATCTCCTATATTTTTGAAAGAACCAGAATACAGGTCGGCGTGACGCTGGTGGAGCGGGATGCGGGGGATCCGCTGGTGTTTCTGCGCTTTACCAATCCGACGCCGGGTATCTGGACGATATCTGTGACGCCTTCGACAAGGAGGATGCGGGGGAGCGGATTGTACCATATGTGGCTGCCTATCGAAGCGTTTTTGGAGCACAAGGTAACCTTTTTATCGCCCAGTCCTGACGTGACGCTGACGGAGCCTTCCAACACGGGACAGGTGATCACGATCTCCGCCTACAACAGCCATGCGGACAGTTGGTACGCACCCTCCGGAAGGGGTTACACCAGAAGCGGGAGTATCAAGCCGGATCTGGCAGCCCCCGGTGTGCGGGTGCCAACGATCCTTGGTGAAGTCAGCGGTTCAAGTATGGCAGCAGCGCTGGCGGCAGGTTGTGTGGCACAGTTTTTAGAGTGGGCCGTCGTTGACGGCAATGCGCTGGCTGTGGACAGCAGAGGGACTAAAAGTTATCTGATCCAGGGCGCGGACCGCCCCGGGAATATCGTATATCCCGATCAACGGTGGGGCTATGGCCGGATTGACATCAACGGCACCTTTGAGGTGTTGGCGAGGCTGTAGAGATAATCTGAGTTGCCATAATATGAAAGAAGAACTGAATACGACACAAAAGCGGCGTTTCTCTATTACGATACAAGGAGAACAGAGACGCTGCTTTTTTATGTCCGCAGAATTATGGAACTTATAATGTTATATTCGGCAAAGAAAAATAGTACTGTTTATTGACATTAATAATTGTGTGTGGTAAATTAGTATTGTCTATACAGACAATACTTGTCTAAAGCGAATAATATATGAAATTTGCATGAAAAATTACGGGAGGGTGAAATTTACGATGCGGAAAAAACTTTTAGCAGGAATCATGTCAGTATCTTTAATTTTCTCAGTTTTTAAGGGTGGAATCATAGTGAACGCAGAAACATTGCCGGACAATGCTGAGAATGAAATCGAATTTAATGAAGTTTCCAATGAAGAGATGCTGGTGGAGGAAACGAATGATGAAGCAAATAAATGTGAATCAAATGTTATGGAAAGAGATTATACAGGAGAGAGTTATGCTATAGAGGATGGTGTTGCTACATATAGTGCAGAAGATGATTCTGCGACGAATACAAATCCAAATTATGCTTATTTAGTGACAAACGACATGGTTGTACAAGGTGCAGTCGAAATAGCCGGAGAAATGAGATGGTACGCTTTTGCGCTTGAAGAGAAGAGCAAAATATCCATTATATTGCAAATGACTGAATCGATGGACGCAGACTTATATATGTTTTCTTTAAATGGGTCTACGTATGAATTGGAATTGATTGGAGGCAGTGCTACCGCAGGAGTAGGAAAATCAGAATATTTTAATAGTGTGATGGAAGCAGGAACATATTTTTTTGCAATAGGAGGGTATGAAGGAACAGGAGCCTTTGCTTTTGCATATTATCAGAGTACGTCAGATGTTTCCTTTGAAATTAATGATTCTCAGGCGACAGCAAAAAATGTAAGGATAGAAAACAACACGGATGTAAAAGGCATTATTGATTGTCCTTATGATGTTGATTATCATCAGTTTACATTTACAGAAGCTGTAGTTGTAAAATATTCTATTTCAAGCTCTCTGGGATATGTATTACAGTATGTAGATAAGTCGGGTGACAATGCCGGTATTTATAAGGTGAATGGAAACATGGTGAAAATAATGCCAGGGACATATTGCTTTAGGGTATATAGCCCTAATGGTAATTATAGCGCCAGTGCTGCCTATACGATTAGTTTTAAGTTGATTGCCCGCATTGCGGATGACAGCAATGCATATTGCATGGCCGTTTCTGAGGATGCAGGAATTGTTTTTCAGGCGGATGCGAACGGACAAAATTGCTATGTTAATGGACATAAAATTGATTTTAATTATTTGTATAGTAAATCGTATGCAACAAGTGGAGGGTCACAGCAATATCTGATTCAGATTACACCAAGTGATGACTTATACGTCACAATGTATGAAAGCCAGTTTAAAAACACTCCGGAACTTCAACAGGTAATTCCCAGCGTGGCAATGTATGTTACCTCCACATTTACGAAGTATTCTGGCCCGGTTTTGGTTTTATCTCTGCATTCCATAGAGCGTCCTATATATTCTATTCATAACGTTTGCACAGGAGCATTCAGCGGAAATGCCATGTGGAAAGATGTAAATTATGTTAATGTATTTGTTGATCCGAATACAGGGAAGGTAATTGATATTGAGTGGCTTAATTATTTTTATGAAATAGGTAGTCACAGCATTACATATGCACGTCCGTTTACAATGAAATATTATTATCCCTATATTAATGGTCATGAGCCGGAAGGAGGAGATGCGAAATGAAAATACAAGGGTTTGAACGGAGTCTCATGAACGGAGACTATAGTCAACCTTCGCGCATGAAGCAGGATGAAGGGATAAAGACGGAGAAAGACGTACCTTATGGCGGAGGGCTTTCTGCAGAGATCACTATTTCCAGGGAAGGACTCTCACAATATCAAAACAATATACAGAGCGATTCATGGGGAAAGCTGATGGCGGAAAGAGAGAGAAAGCTCCCGGTATTTGACGGCTTTTACGAGCATGCCCAAATGATGTGGACATATGAGAAACAGGGCGATGAACGTCTTAAAAGAGAGGATAAATACGACATAGCGAACATTGCACAGGTGCAGCAGGAAGCCTATGCGGATGCCTATCGTAGGATTAAAGAGGGGTATCGCGACGGAACAAGAGAGATATGGGTAGCTGATGGAGATGGTACTATACGGAAGCGCACGGAGGAGGAGGATCTCCAACTGCTGGATCAGGCATATAAGATAGAAATGGATTTTTTTAACGCTTTTGTGAAAATTCTTGAAGACAATGAATGGATGGTAAAGCATGGGGCGGAAAGCTGTGGCGCGCCGAAGGAATCAGTGAAGGACTTCCACAAAGCGCTTATGGATTCCATGGAGAAGGCACAGGCGGAATTTGTGAAACAGTATTCATGGAAGGACTCTACAGAAGAGAATGTGAAAAAGGCGGGTTCTATTGTATTTTTTACATTGAAAGAAAATTCAAAAATATGGAGCAGGATGTTAGAATTATCTGAGTTTATAACGCCCGTGGCATAAAGGTAAACTGTTTAGGTAGGAGGAATAATAAGGTTATGAAAATTAATGGGAATATGCAGCATTTAACCAATCATGTGACATCTCTGTCAGAAGGAAAGACAGAACAGATCGAAAGACAGATACAAAGTCTGCAGGAAGAGATTACCAAATTGGATACAGATAAGGCGTTGGACTCCAAAGCAAAACAGGAAAAGAAAAAGCAGCTCGAGGAAGAATTGGCAAATTTACAGCAGCAGCTTACACAGGAGCAGATTAAGCAGAGAAAGACTGAGAAAGAGGAAGAAAAACGACAAGCTATGCCGCAAACCAAACAAGTAGAGGAAAAGGAACTCTGCGGGATGTCTAATCAGGAAATGGGTGCACTGTTGTCAGCAAGCACCACAATGAAGCAGGCCGGGGCAATTAATCGTGTAAGGGAACATATGAACGGTGATGTGAATGTACTTAAGGGAGAGATTGCTGTGATTGAGGCAAGAGGCGGGAATCCGATGGAGAAAAAGCAAGAACTTAGCGATTTACAGGCAAAAATAGATGGGATTACCGGAAGTATGATAGCGAAATATGGGGAGGCAAATAAGTTTATGAAGGACGGCGTTTCGGGTAAGGAAGAGGAGGAAGAGGTAGATGCGGATGAGATAGAAAAGGCGGGAGAGAAAAACGGAAATGAAAAATATTTTGATGATGGGCTCAGTGTACAAGGGGAAAAGAAAGAGGTCAATGTTCAGGTCTAAAAGGTCAATATGATATAGAAAAATTGTTCTATATAAATTTATACGAAAGGAGGAAAGATTTATGAAGCTGCGTAAAAAGGTAGTTAAATGCAGAAAGCCGTATTGTTATGGCAAGTGTACCTGTTCCTGTGATCCAACGCTGTATAACAGTAGCAGAATGTATGGTGGCACAGGATATAATTAAACAAATTGGCAAGACCATCAGTGTTTACTGATGGTCTTGCTATAGGAGAGAACAGCTATGAAGAGTCAGGTTATATTTAAAACACCTTATAACAGCTATTTATATGATAGAAATTCCAACGAGATTGTGACAATATCTTCTGATGAATACAGGAATATAGAATCAGGATATCCATTGACTGAAGATGAATGCGTGAGCATGAGAGAAAAAGGAGTTATATTAGAAAACTATTTGAAACACATAGAACACCCGGAAAGTAAACTGCTAGATTGTCGATACGAAAGGAAGGTAAGCTTTCTTACAATACAAATTACACAACAATGCAACTTGCGGTGTAGTTATTGTGTGTATTCTGGGAAGTATCAGAACAGGGTGCATAGCAATAGGGTGATGAGCGAAAAAACAGCGAAAAAAAGTATAGATTTTTTGGCAGAGCATTCAATTGATTCAACTAAAGTACATATAGGATTTTATGGTGGAGAACCTTTGTTACAATTTCCATTTATTAAGATGTGTATCGAATATGCAGAACAGAGACTCGCCGGAAAAGACATTTCTTATGGTTTGACGACAAATGCTACTTTATTGACAAAAGAAATTGTAAATTTTTTTGCAGAGCGTAAGGTAATGTTAAATATCAGTTTAGATGGAGATAAAGAGAGCCACGATAAAAATCGCAAATTTGCAAACTCTGAAAAAGGAAGTTTTGATATAGTACAGGAAAATTTGTTAATGATTTTTCGTGATTTTCCAGCATATTATCCTATGCTTTCCTTTAATGTTGTGATAGACCCCAAACAGCCTTTTCAAAGATTGTGTGATTTTTTCAGAACAAATGAATTGTTTCGCAATTCTATGATTTCTGCAGGCCTGATTAATGATCAGTACGCATATCAGAAATCAGCCATGTCAGAATCATTTAGGGAACAATATGGATATGAATTGTTCAAATTTTTTTTATTTAAGCTCAAACGTTTGGAGAAACAGGATGTGTCAAATTTGTTTGACAGTTACTTTAGTGATATTCGTAAAATAGAGCAGCGGAGTTTTTATCCTCTTGGGGAAACGGAACATCATAGCGGTCCTTGTATTCCGGGAATACAGAGATTGTTTGTCGATGTTGACGGAATCTTTTATCCTTGTGAAAGGGTGGACGAAGAATCAGACGTGATGAAAATTGGTTCTGTTAAGGAAGGATTTTATGTAGAAAAGGCTATGAATATTTTGAATATAGGAAAGCTTACTCGTGATGAGTGTAAAGAGTGCTGGGCACTGCGTATGTGTACAATATGTGCAGCGGCGGCAGATGACAGAACCGCATTTTCTAAAGAAAAGAAATTGGCGGTTTGTCGGAAAGTAAAGGAAAATGTGAAACAGGTATTAAAAAATTATTGTATGTTAAAAGAATTGGGTTGTGATTAGGGGGATTTTATGAAGAAAACAATGTTACTTTTCCCGTTTACAAAAGAGGTAATTTCTATTGTAAGACACAGAGAATTGTTAAAGGATTATGAGAAGATATATTGTGTCTGTCTACCGGCGGATGAAAAAGAGAATATTGATATATCTTATTTTGATAATGGGATTCCTGTTAATTGCATCTGTGTTAAAA
>CAMWMO010000041.1 GCA_947175305.1 uncultured Lachnospiraceae bacterium | reverse complement strand
ACAATGGTCCTTGCCGGTACACAGATCTCCTGAAAAGAGCCGTCATCCTCAATCTCCGGCATCTCCTTCCCCGTGGAGATAAGAAGATCCCAGTGCTTGCTCTTGGGAAGCTGGGGAAGTCCCAGATAATTTACTTCCCAGTGCATATTTACCGCAATATAGAAAAATTGCTCTTCCGTCCCTGTCTCCTCCCGGTAACCGCAGTACATGATCGCCATACAGCGGCTCGCCTGACCCGTATCCGGCCTCCACGCCTCTCTGCCGTGGAAGGAAATATCCGGAAAACCGCTGGACAGAGTATCCACGCCCCGACGCAGTGTTCTGCTCTGCACAATACGCCATCTCCGGCGCATGCTGATCAGCGACTTCGTGTAGGCAAGAAGCTCCTTCCCCACCTCAGTCTGATTCCATTTGATCCAGGCCACCTCGTTATCCTGACAGTAGGGATTGTTATTTCCCTCCTGCGTATTGGCAAATTCGTCACCGCTGTAGAGCATGGGGATCCCGCGGGACATAAAGAGAAGCGTCAGGGCATTTTTCATCTGCCGCAGACGAAGCTCCTGAATGCTCTTTTTACGGCTTTTTCCCTCCACGCCGCAATTCCAGCTGCAATTATAATCCGTTCCGTCCTGATTGTCCTCGCCGTTTGCCTCATTGTGCTTACAATCATAGGACACCCGGTCAAGCAGCCGGAAACCGTCCCACCTGGCCACGCTGTTGACACATCCGGCCTCATTGCGGTTATCCCGCAGATGGGAAAGAAACTGATTGATCATATTGTCATCGCCCTTTAGAAAACGGCGTGTATTGTAAAGGAAACTGTCGCTTAACCACAACAGATTGCGTGTCCTTTTATTCTCCTCCCATGGCAGATCCTTCTCGCCGACCAGAATCATAGTGTCTGCAAGCAGAGGTTCCGCCGCGATCAGCTCCATGGGCAAAGAGGCGCTCATCAGGTGAAAGCCGTCAATGTGGTATTCCAGTATCCAGTATTTCAGAATATCCAGAATCTCTGCGGCCCCCACTTCGGGCGGAAAATAAAACTGCATTGAAACCCCTATACCGGCGCTGTGAAAAGCCCGCACCATATCCCGATACTCTCCCGCCGCATCTTTCCCGTGAGCATAGGCGCTCTTCGGCATATAGTAGAGTCCCTTTTGATATCCCCAGTAATTCAGTCTTGGCGCACGTTTCTTTTCCCCGTCTTCAGTGGGCAGCTCCTGCTTGTAGGAGAGCACCGCCTGTTCCATAGTCTGTGCCGCAGTATTCTCAGGCATCACCTCATCAAATTCATAGCAGGGCATGAGGAGCGCCATATTGATCCCCAGCTCCTGCAGATAAGGTATCTTTTCCGTCACACCGGCATAGGTGCCCTTCCACTTGACGCCGGAAGAACGGTGTTTCGTAAAACCGCGCACATGCAGCGCATACAGTATCATCTCCTCCTGCGGGATATGGACATAGCCATCCTCTCCCCAGTCATAGGGCTCACCCGCAGCCTGACAGCGCGGAAGCGCCGCTCTCGGCTCGCCATAGCGGCCGGGATCCTCCATCCGTTTACAGTAGGGATCCTGATAAATCGCCTCCCCCCTGTAAAAGAGATAGCTGCAGCTCCTATCCCGGTAACCGCAAAGCATCATGGCACAGACCGCTCCCACCCGACAATTCTCCGGGAAGGGAATCCGTACGCCCTCCCGATGCTTTCTGTCATAGAGAATGATCCCTGCCTCTTCTATTCCACTGCACACCGCACAGATGCGCAGTCCCTCTTCTTCAAAAGAAACACCCAGCGGATAGATCCGTGTCCCTTTTACATTCTTTATCTGGAATGTTTTTTGCATGAAAGCCTCCATCCTTTAAGTCATTTTCTATTATACTGAAAATACCGCTTCTTTTCAATCTA
This sequence comes from uncultured Lachnospiraceae bacterium, assembly GCA_947175305.1. GTDB lineage: Bacteria > Bacillota > Clostridia > Lachnospirales > Lachnospiraceae > UBA3282. Next base: position 6,452 of record CAMWMO010000041.1, on the reverse strand, counting down.
AAAAGTTTATGGTATGATGTGACAAAGGAAAGAAACAGGAGGATCCGCCATGAGCAAAGAAGATAAAAATCCCACTCAGGAAGAACTGGACAAGGAGGAAATGACCGTTGAGCTAGAGCTGGACGACGGCTCTCATGTCACCTGCGCCGTGGTCACGATCCTGACTGTCGCAGGCAAAGATTATATCGCTCTTCTGCCTCTTGCAGAGGACGGCGCAAACACGGACGGCGAAGTCTGGTTCTATCGGTACAGCGAGAATCCCAAGGATCCCAACGAGGAGCCTGAGCTTGGCTATATCGAGGACGACGAGGAATATGAGGCCGTAGCGGACGCCTTCGATGAATTTTTAGACACCGCCGAGTTCGACGAGCTGGTAGATGACGAAGAGTCATGAGACAATAGCGGATTTAAGAACCGGGAAGGAGCATCCTTTCCGGTTTTTCCATTGTGGTAAAACAGACAGAGCTTCTCTTTGGCTCTGGTCATAGCCACATAGAACATCCGCCGTTCCTCCTCTATCTCATCCTCTGCTTTTGCCTTATGCATGGGCACCTTCCCCTCATTACATTCCGGCAGAAAAACCGTGGGAAACTCTAACCCCTTGGAGGCGTGCATGGTCATAAGCTGGACGCCCTCCTCATCCGCCTTCGTCGTTTCCTGAATGGTCTCCTTGTATTGACTAATATAGTCATCCATTTCCCGCAGCGTCATAAACTGTCTGGAAAAATCCTCAAACCACTCACCGATCTGTATAAACTCCTCCGCCTTTTGGGCGCCATATTTTTCCCGCAGATAGGTCTCATAGCCGATTGCCTTACGGATGTATCGGATCTGTAAATGCAGCCGCTTGGAAGAAAGCGCCTCCAGATCCCGATAGAATCTTTTTACCCGCTCCTGTATGGCGGGCGTATTCTGATAATAAGCGAGCAGCTTCTCCCGCTCCACCCGCTCTTCCGGCAGACTGTCCCGCTTGATATAGCGCACAGGCCGGTTCATGATCCGCAGAAAATATTGCCTTCTGTATTCCCCCTTTGCAAGAGCCAGATAGGCACGGATATCCTGTATCACAAAGTGAGCAAACCGATCTTTTGGCTTTTCCCGCATGACACAGGGGATCCCCGTTTCGCGCAGTGTCTGTGCCCAGAGGCCGCAGGCAAAATTCGTCCGGCAGATCATGGCACAGGCGGACAGATTTCCCTGCATCTGCTCTTGCTTCAGAGCCGCCGTCACAGCTTTTGTGAGCGCTTCCTCAGTCTCTTCCCGGTGCAGGGAGAAGCCTTCCCCATTTTCGTGATTTGCCACAATCTCCTTTGGTAACCGATTCTTATTTTCTCCGATCATTATGCCAGCCGCCTCCACGATCTCTCTGTGACAGCGGAAGTTGACGTCCAGCAAAATCCGTTTCGCCTGTGAGAAATCCTGAAAGAACTGCTGCATACTGTCAGGGCTTGCCCCGCGGAAGCCATAGATGGACTGGTCGTCGTCTCCCACGATAAACAGATTGTTCTCCGGCGCCGCCAGCAGCTTTACGATTTCATACTGAACCGGAGAGATATCCTGAAATTCATCCACCAGAATATAACGAAACTGTCCCTGCCATCCGGCAAGGCTTGCCGCATCCTCCCGAAACAGCTTAAGACATGCCGCCATCAGATCGTCAAAATCAAACTTTGAAAATTCTTCCAGATAGCTCTGATACTCCGTTCGTAAAAACCGGAAATCCTCCTCTCCCATCTTACCGATCTTTACAGGAAGCTCTGTCAGGCTCGACTTCGCTCTGCTTACTGCCGAAAGGACTTCCTCAATATCTTCCTCCTGTAAATATAGAAACAGTTTGTGCATATGCAGAATATCCCGAATCAGTTTTCGTTTTTCTGCTTCCGTGATAATGGTATGTCCGCGATACTGCGCCGATTGTTTTAAGATATGATAGAAGACTGCGTGAAAGGTGCCAAAGTGTACCGGTGGCCTCTCCGTCTCCATCAGACGAAAGAATCTCTCCTGCATTTCCAGTGCAGCGGCTTTCGTAAATGTGATGACAAGAATGTGCGAGGGATCCACGCCCTCGGATGTGATGAGTCTGTGAATGCGATGTGTGGTGACAAAGGTTTTGCCACTGCCGGGCCCGGCTAAAACACCTGCCGGCCCGACTGTGTGCAGAATGGCTTCTCTCTGCCTGTTTGTGCAGGAAAGATCAAGCCTGTTCAAGCATTGCGATTCCCTGCCTGATCCTTGCAAGGGATTCTTCCTTTCCCAAAACCTCCATGAGCTCCGTCGCACCGCCCGGCGTCATCTGTTTGCCGGAAACCGCCGTTCTCACAGGCCACATCACATATCCGTTTTTATAGCCCTTCTCCGTCACATAAGCGGACAGGGTCTGATAGAGCGCATCGTTGGAATAATCCTCCTGTGCTTCCAGGATCGGTAACAGATCCTTGAGGACCTCCAGGGAAGTCTGCGCATTGGTCTTCATCTTCTTATGGGTATACATCGCCACATCATATGCCGGGAGCGCATCAAAGAAATCCACATGGTCTTTGATATCCGGGAAGATCTCGATCCGGGTCTTGACCATAGCGGCGATCTTTTTCAGATCATACTCCTTTTTCACCGCCTCTTTTAAATAAGGTTCCGCCATCTCATAGAACCGGTCAAAATCCATAGCCTTCAGGTATTCCCCGTTCATCCATTTCAGCTTGGTATAATCAAACACCGCCGGAGATTTGGAGAGATGATGGTAATCAAACCGTTTCACCAGCTCTTCCAATGTAAAGATCTCCTCGTTGTCCTCAGGGCTCCAGCCCAGAAGCGCCACAAAGTTTACGATGGCCTCGGAGAGAAAGCCCTGCTCGATCAGATCCTCATAGGAGGAATGTCCGCACCGTTTGGACAGCTTCTGATGCGACTCGTCCGTGATCAGCGGACAGTGCACATACTCCGGCACCTCCCAGCCGAAAGCCTCATAGAGACGGTTGTATTTGGGTGAGGAGGAAAGGTACTCATTGCCCCGCACCACATGAGTGATCCCCATCAAATGATCGTCCACCACGTTGGCAAAATTATAGGTGGGGTAACCGTCCGACTTAATCAGGATCATATCGTCCAGCTCTGCATTATCCACGGTAATGTCTCCGTAGATATCGTCGTGGAAGGTAGTCGTCCCCTCGGTGGGATTATTCTGCCGGATCACATAAGGTTTTCCCTCCGCCAGATTTTTCTCCACTTCCTCCTTAGACAGATGCAGGCAGTGCTTGTCATAAACATTGATCTCCTTGCCCGCCACCGTCTGGGTCAGGGTAGACAGCCGCTCCTTATCGCAAAAGCAATAATAGGCTTCGCCCTTCTCAATCAGCTGCTTCGCATACTGTAAATAGATGCCCTGCTTCTGGCGTTCGCTCTGTACATAGGGGCCCACGCCGCCATCCTTATCCGGGCCTTCGTCATGGACAAGTCCCGTATTCTCCAGAGTGCGGTATATAATATCCACCGCTCCCTCCACATAACGCTCTTGATCCGTATCCTCGATCCGCAGGATAAAATCCCCGCCCTCGTGCTTGGTGATCAGATAGGCATAAAGCGCCGTTCTCAAATTTCCCACATGCATCCGTCCGGTAGGGCTGGGCGCATACCTGGTTCTTATTTTTTCCATATCCATTTCCTCTCTGTCGTTTACTGTGCTGCTTCCTCTCTATTCTGCGCGGGTATCTTCTGCGGTGCCGCATCCTTAAAGGCAGACACTGCCTTCGCCGCTGTCGGGATCGCAATATTTGTGCCGGCGCCCGCCACACAGCCGCCGGGACAGGCCATACCCTCGATCAGGCAGCCGTTTTTCTTGCCGGCCTTGGCAAGCATCAGTATCTTCTTACACTCTGAAAGACTCTCCGCATGCTCGATATGTACCTCCACATCGGGATAATACTCTCTCACACACTCCTCGATGGCGCTGGCCACGCCGCCTGCCACACCGTAGCCGCGTCCTGCACCGGTGGCTCCACGCATCTCATCCATGGCCTGGATCTCCTTCAGAAGGATTCCCTTAGCCTCGAAAATACCTGTCAATTCTTCAAAGGTGATAACAAAATCCACATCCGAACGGATCGTCCTTCTGGACGCCTCCAGCTTCTTAGAGGCACAGGGCCCGATAAAGACCACCTTAGCATCGGGATGCTCCTCCTTGATCACTCTGGCTGTAGCCACCATGGGCGTCAGCGCATTGGAAATCTTATCTATGGTCTCCGGGAAGAACTTCTTTGCCAGCACAGACCATGACGGACAGCAGGATGTCAGACTGAACGGAAGCTTGCCCGTGGAAACCTCCTTCGCGTAGTGCTCCGCCTCCGCGATTGCCCCCATATCCGCACCGATCGCCGTCTCGTATACATCGTAAAAGCCCAGCTCCTTGAGCGCTGTCTTCAGCATATCCGGCGTCACCTCAGGCCCAAACTGTCCCGCAAAAGCAGGCGCCACCTGCGCGATGATCTTACCGCCCGCCTGCAGAGCGCGAATCAGCTGGAAGATCTGTGACTTGTCCGCGATCGCACCGAAGGGACAGTTCACCATACACTGCCCGCAGGAGACGCACAGATCGTTGTCGATCACCGCACGTCCCTTCTCGTCATTTTTGATCGCATTTACCCCGCAGGCACCCGCACAGGGGCGCACCTGATGGGCAATGGCATCGTAAGGACAGACTGCCTTACATTTACCGCACTTGATACATTTTTCCGAATCGATCACCGAGCGGCCGTTTACCATAGAGATCGCCCCTCTGGGACATACCTCTCTGCAGGGATGCGCCACACAGCCCATACAGCGGTCTGTCACGTAATATCTGTTCTCCGGACAGGCATTGCACGCCGATGGAATAACCTGCATCAGCGGCGGCTCGTAGTATTTTTCCGAGATATTGCTCTCCTCCAGCCCCTGCGTCAGATGCACCGGCACATTTTCCGGCCGCAGGGAAAGCCCCATGGCCAGACGAATCCGCTCTCTCACGATCGCCCGATCCCTGTATATATTCCCGTAATCCGATTCATCGTAATTTACGATCTTGTAAGGCAACGCCTCAATGTCATCCTTCAGATTCTCTGAATGATAAGCCAGATGCGCCACTTCCTTAAAAATACGTCTTCTGTTCTTACGAACCTGCGTATCGATTCCTCTCATCTTAGATATCCACGCCTTTCTTTCGATTGTTAATATTTTCACAATCTTAGCAGACAAACTGCCCTTTGTTCGTTATTCATTTTGGCACAAAGTCCAAAGGAAGTCAATAATTCTGTGATGTGAAAAAGAAAAGACGGCTTTTAACGCCGTCTTCTTCTCAGCCAGATCACAAGCCCTGTAACAAGAGTCACAAGCGGAATCACGACCACACAGAGCAGCGCTGTGATATAGACCGTCTGCGCCTTAAATACCAGATTCATCATTGCAAGACTCTTAACCGGCACCGCCACAGGCGTTTCATGATCCGCCAGCTCACTGATCATACTGCCAAAGAATTTCACATTATTGCCCGGTGACATATCATCCGCAAGCCCTGTGAAAAGACTCTCTCCGCCCACCAGAAAGGCATGGGAAATGCTATCTGTCCCCGCAGCCTTCTCTACTTCCAGACTGACCACAAAGGGGCCGTCAATATCCTCATCCGTCTTGTTGTAGTTACTGCTGTCCGTAATATTCACCTTGCTGAACGCCTCGCTGCTCGTTGTCAGAAGCGGTGTGTAATAGATTTCATCAGAAGCTTCCTCATCGTAGGCAAGACCTCTGGAAAAAGGCGCGAAGACCAGCGCATTCGCCACAGGCTCCGTCACCTTGGCAGCGGCGATCTCAGGAAACAGATAGTAAGGATTCTGGTAATAATAATTCCGATCCATCTCCACAATGGTTCCCTCCACTTCCGAAACCCCGTAGAAATCCAGGATGGTATCAAAGTTCGTCATCTCCTCATCTGTCATGGTCGTAACGATCAGGGCATTGCCGCCCTTTTCCAGATAGTCGATCACCTTCTGTGCATCCTCTTTGGAATAATCGTTGGTGGGAGCGTCTAACAGCAGTCCCTGCGCATCTTCGGGAATCTCATCCACCGTATAGAGCATGAGCGTCTCGCAGGATACATTCTCCTTCTCCATCGCCTTGATAAAGGTCTCCTCAAGCTCCAGCTCTCCGTGTCCGCCAATCGTATAAAACACCGGCATATCATCGGTAGTGACATAAGCCAACGCCGACACGATCTGCCCCTCTGCGTCATAGCCCGTGGTATCATAACTGTATGTGGAATAGTTCATCTCATAAACGTAAATATCCTCATAGTCCACTACCTTACTTCTCTTTTCGCCCGCCACAATCAGGCTGTTGGAAGCAGGCTGATCGGGCGTAAAATTCTGATAGAAATTCGGGTTCTTAGACGGGCTCACATACTGCACCTTCACATGGGAGGTTCTGTCTTTTAT
>CAMWMO010000040.1 GCA_947175305.1 uncultured Lachnospiraceae bacterium | reverse complement strand
ACAACATAATGGGAGAAGCATCGGCAGAGTCAGAAGCGTCAGCAGGTTCGGAAGAACCGGCGGACGCGGAAGAATAGGAGGCGGCTTATGAAAAAGGAAAATGTGTTTCAACTGCTGGCGGCGCTGGGAGTCCTGTTGGGAGTCCTTTCGTGGCAGTTTGTATACAAGAGCTATGTGGAGAAGACAGAGGTTGTCGAGGCGGAAAATGAAGAATTGCAGAAGGTCGTAAACCGGCTGGAGATCCTGGATGCAAGAAAGGATGAATACATAGCGGATACGGAACGGATGCATCAGGAGGGTGAGGAGATCGTCCATAACTTCCCTGCGGGCGTCCAGGTGGAAGATATGATCATGTATCTGGATAATATGGAATTGGTCGATGCCAATGATGTGAGCGTATCCGCGGTCAATATGGGAACAGAGGTGCCTGTGATCTATCCCGGGACGACAACCTTCGACGGATACGAAGCGACGGATGACGGCATCGGCATGATCACCAGACAGAGCACGGTGACATTTACGACGACAAACAACGGTCTGAAGAATGTGCTGAATTATGTATACGGAATATCGACCAGAAAATCCGTATCCAATGTGAATCTTACGGTGACCGACGTCGGTTACCTGCAGGGGACCATGCTGCTGGATTTCTATTATCTGTACGGAGTAGAGCAGCCTTATGTCGTAACAGACATTTTAGGGGTTCCTACCGGAACGGATAACTTCTTCGGCGTGATGAATGGAAGTCAGGTTCAGGAAGTGAATGACGCTGGGGAGGCGGATCGGGAAGAAGGAGACGGAGAGAACGCGCAAGAGGCTGAAGAGAGCGAGGAAGAATAACAGAGGAAAGGAGCGGGACGATGGATAAGGTCAGGGAAGATAACAGTGGTTTTTCCATACTGGAAGTATTGATCGCAGTTGTGGTACTGGCGGTCATCATCGTTCCGATGTTCCACAGCTTTGTTTCATCCCATCGTATGAATACAAAAAGTAAGCAGCTCATGCGGGCGACTACGCTTGCACAGAATGAAATGGAGGTCTTCGAGAAGGAAAAAATAGAGGATCTGCTGGATCCCGCGAAGTTTGCTTACACGGTGACAGGGCCGGAAGCTGACGGGAGCTACGTTTTTGAGAGAAGTAATATCACCAACGACGACTCCGGCGCATCGGCGTCCCGATTTGATGTGGTCGTCAAGCTGAATCCGGAGAGAGAATATAATACCAGCCGTTATTATAATACGAATACCAAGGATCTTCTGTACATTAATACGGTCGGAGAGCTGGATGCCGGCAGTTTCGTGCAGCCGATAAGAAATGCCAGGAATTTTAGCGGCTATGACGAAAACGTGTATGGGTGGTTCTACAGCAATAAGCTTTCGGCCGGTGCAACGCCGGGTGATTACATATCAGCTCTGACGAGGAATACCCTAGGCAATGGACTGGCAAGAAAGATCACGGTCCGGGTCTATCAGGTGAACGAGGGCTCTAAGACCAATACGATCGTGAGTGTGAACTACGAATATTTTGCGCCGGTGGAGGTGATGACGGCCGGATGCCAGCGGTACACGGATGAAACGATCATTTATAATAATTCGCAGAAGACGGATGAGGACGGAAATCAGGTGGAATTACAAAACGTGTTCCTGTTTTTTGCCCCCCGATATGATGCAAAGGGAATACCGGAGATCGGGGATACGATCGACTATATGGGAAGGAACTATAAGGTTGCGGAGGATCTCATCGTGATAGAGAATGAAGAGTCTCTCCCGGTGAATTTCTATCTGGTAAGGCAGGATATTCTGGAGGATGGCTCCGACACCGATGTCCGGGCTGTGCCCATGGCTTACCAGCCTAAGATTGAGATCTATGACAGCAGAAACGCGGAAGGCGAGCTGTGCGGAACCTACTATACCAATCTGAATCTGGATGGAACCGTAGGAGCGGGAACGGGAAGTCATACCCGTCTTTCGATATACGATAACAATACGGGAGCTTCCATGTATGGCGGAGATACCGGCGTGGAGTATGTTGCGGTCGGGGAGCCGGTCAGGAACAGTATCCGGTCGCTTACGGGCGACAACGCCAAGGAACAGAAAGACCGGATCTATTCCATGGAAGTAAAGGTTTACCAACATGACGACAATACTAACTCGATCGTAACCTTGACAGGAACGAAGCTGGAATAAACAAATAAAATATATGGTGTTATTGTATGAAGAGTCTGGAACAAAACAGAAGAAAATTGTATAAGGATGACCGCGGCAGCGCGATGGCTATGGTGATCGTGATCATCACATTTATCGCGATCCTTGCAGCGATCCTGATGTTTATCTCGTATGTAGGATACCAGATGCGTATGCTGGATCGGGCGGGAAAGGATAACTTTTATACGGCGGAGACGGTGTTGGATGAGATCAATGTGGGATTGCAGAACGAGGTATCGGATGCGGTGGCCAAAGCCTACGAGGATGTCATGACGAACTATGCTCTTTACGACACCGCGAAAGAGCGCAGCAATCGGTTCTATGATCTCTATACGGAGGCGCTGAGGAAGACATTGCGGGAAAATCCTTCCGGCAGCGAGGAACCGCTGGGGACTTACAGTGTGGAGAGGCTGAGAAGCTATCTTTCGCCGGAATTGATCGGAGACGGAACGGACGGAAGCCGCGATCGGTTCGGCACATACGGCGCGATCGTGGAATCCAATATGGATCCCGAGAGCTATATGATGGTGATCGCCAGCGGAGAGGGCGTTTTGTTGAAGGATCTCAAGGTGACCTATGTGGATGAACGTGGATATGTTTCCATCATCAGCACCGATATCAGGATCATTCTGCCGGATATTAGCTTCACGCAGGCGTCGGATCTGCCGGATATTAAAGAATATTGTCTGATCGCGGATGAGACGCTGGCGATGGGAAACGGTGTCGCAGGCGGCGGTGTCATGGTCAAGGGGAACGCCTATGCGGGGCGTATGGAGATCGGAAGACACACGGATCCTGCCCTTCCGACAATGCTTGCCGGAAGTCAGGTTACTTTTGAAAATATGAACGGGATCGCGTCGGAAAACAGATCGACGGTGATATCCAGAGAAGATATTAATGTGAATGAGAGCTCCTTTGATACAAAGGGCGTACAGCTTTGGGGAAGTAATCTTGTTCTGTCCTCCTCCAGCACGAAGCTGAACGGCAGCACGAACCTGAAAAATGACCTGGTTCTGCAGGGAATCGGGAGCGAGGCGGTTCTGGCCGGCGAGTACAACGGATTCGGTATGTCAGGGATATCCGGCATGGGAGATTCATCCACGTCCGAGCCATCCACACCCGAGGACGGGGATACGGAGCAGGATGCTCTGCCGGTGCTTAACAGCGCTATTCTTGTGAACGGGAGAGACAGCTCGCTGGATATGACCGGTCTGGAGATCATGACGATCGCCGGGCATGCCTATGTGAAGACAGCGGTGAAATCCAATGTTGCGGCGGGAACGACTTCTCTTGACACGGAGAACAAGAGGAGCGTTATGATGGGAGAGTCGGTTGCCGTAAAGAGTAATCAGCTGATCTACCTGGCCCCTCCGGAGGCGGTGGGATGCCGTATCGCGGATAACGGTGTGGTAGAGGAATCCGTTTACAGTGCGAATCCCCTCTCTCTGGAACAGTACGAGGAGATCGTGAATAACCCGGATAAATATCTGCTTTTAAACGGGGACAGACAGATTGCGTCATTGGGCTATAAGAGCCTGAATTCCTATATCAGTCAGGAGACGCTTGCGGGCGGAGCGGCGGCATATGTGCCGGAGGTCATTTTCAGACAGACGAATGGCGGGACGCTGGTATACTGCTATCTGAAGTTTACGGATGAGGAAAAAGCAAATCAGTATTTCCGGGATTATTATAATGTCAACACGGAAAAGATCAACCAGTATATGCAGCTTTATGCCAAAGAGATCAAAATGCCCGATCCCTATACCATGCTGTATCTGAATCTGGCGGGCAATATGCTTGTATCGGACGGGGCCGCAGGAGGAGATGCGACGGTTCTTTCCGCTACGGACAGCTATGCGAATCGGAAGGATTCACAGAGTCTGGCGGTCTCCAAGAGTATTGTGTACAGCGCGCTCGGCGCGAAGCTGGTGACGAACGTTTCCCAGCTGACGGCTTCGGAGCTGGAAAAGACTGCATTTGAGAATATTATTGATGAGAGCAAGGCGCTGGAGTTTTTGAGTGATTTTGGTACCGGCACGGTGAAGATCAGCACAAATGAAGAAAATCCTGCGGTGCCGAATGCGAAGACCGCGATCATTACAGGCGGCGATTATACCGTGGATTCCTCGACGCCCTCCGATGTGCATATGATAATAAGCCTGGGAAATGTGGATGTGAGGAAGAATTTTGAGGGATTGATCATTGCGGGTAACAATGTTACGGTGGTTTCCGGCGGCGGAAATCTGGAACTGACACCGCTTTCTCTGGAAGACTTTACGGAGATCATGAATGCTTCCCGCAAGATAGGGGACAAGGAATACCGGGTGTATGATGTGTTCCGTGACGGAGCGGGGTATGCCATTGGCCAGAGCGGGGTCGGTGCGCAGTCGGAAAAAGTGATGCTTTCGGATCTGATCATATACGAGCGTTGGAGTAAGAGATAGGAGCGCAGAGGTGAAGGACGATAAGGGGTTTTCCTTAGTTGAATTAATCATAGTGATTGCTATCATGTCGATCATATTGGGGATCGTGTTTTATTCCTTTTCTCTCATGGTCGGACAGTATGCAAGAGAATGTGCTAATAACACGAGCGCGGCTCTGGATAAAGAAAAGAACTATGCGCTGGCAAAATCGGCTACGGTGGACTGTTATGTCGAGATCGTTTTTCGGGAGAAAGATGGCTATTATGCCAGATACTATGTTCCCGGAAGCGCGATCACGAAAACGGACTGGGTTCTCGATGAGGAGCAGAAGCTTGGAAAGCACAATGTAAGCATGGAGTTTACGATAGAGAATGCGTCTGCAGGCACTACCCGGAACGTGACCCTTGATGCGAATACGTCCGTTAAGATCATATACAACCGTTCAAGCGGTGCGTTTAAGGGAGCCGTCATAGCTGACGGCAGTGACGGTGACGCCGGAAGCCTTCCGAATATGAGCGTATTGGACAGTGAGAAATGCACTGCCATTCAGATAGTACATGGAAGAACCTACGAGATAAAGCTGTATCCGTCAACCGGAAAACATGTGTTGAGCAGGGTGAATTAAAGTCTTGCAGTGAAAGGGAGGGTCGGTATGAGAGAAAACAAAGGTATGTCGCTGGTAGAACTTTTGATAACAGTTGCTATTTTGGCTATTGTTATTGTGACTGCAGGCGCCTTTATGACTACGAGCAGCAGAAGCTTTGCCAAGGGAAGTGCAGATTCTGATGTACAGGATGAGGCGGAACTTGCTGTCAATCAGATCGAGGATCTGATCATTGATGTGAACGGCGGTGTGTCGATGACCGATGATTCGGCGAAGATGGAGTTTCTGCTGTATCATGCCGAGGACACGAACGGCACTACCGTTTATAAGAAGAGAACTGTGACCTGGAACAAAGCAAGCGGCGACATGGAATGCAGCGAGTGGAATATGGCCTATGATTCCACAGCAGGCGATTATGTGGAGAATGGGCCTGCCGTTTACGAGAAACAGCTGCTGGCGGATAATGTGACCAATTTTGAGGTGGATCTGAGCGACACGATCACCGAAAAAGGCGCAGCCAAGGACGGCAGCGATCTCACGATCGTCCGGTCTGTTTCTATCCGGGTGGATTGTGAGGATGGAACCGGCGCCGCGGCTTATGCGACCAGCCCGATCATAACACTGAGAAACCGTATGATGCTGGGCAATAATGCCAGGGAGATTTTTGAGACGACGCCTACGGCGGACACGACCTTGCAGCTCTATATTTCAAACGACACCGTTGCTACGGCGGTGCCGATCATAGACAGAGTGACTTCGGTAGACAGGACAGGAGTATACAACATTTTTGCCATGGTCAATCTGGGATCGTGCGTGAATGATCAGGTGGATTGGGAGATCGGGGAGGCTGACAGTCTCAGCGTGATCAATGCGGACGGTGTGCTGAGCGTCGGCGAATACGAGCCTAATGACTATCTGACGATCACGGCGAAATATAAGTCGAATCCGAATAAGAAAGCGACAGGCGTGGTCAAGGTTCTTGGCAGTGCGAAGACGTTGGGCGTGTCGATCACGACTAAGAGTCTGCTGCCTTTTCATCCGCAGTACGGGTCTTTGATAGATGCTCCGGATTATACGGAAGAAGAGAAAGCAAACTTGCAGTATCAGTGGACGGTCAGCGAACCTGAGCGCGTGGAGAGCTTTACGGATAACGGGAAGGGATTGGAGTTAAACGTCAAAAAGGAAGCGGGAAATTACGGCGTATACATTACCATAACGCTCCTTGTGACTTCTCCGGATACGGGACAGCGCGCATCGGATTCTGTCGTATACCGGATCGATAATGAGTATGTGATGGATGGCGACAGTTACATGATGCGTGGCTACGAAGGCCATACGGGGTACGGCGATTTGGCGTGGTTTACTTTTGAAGTGCCGTTTTGGACAGATAGTGTAGACTGGGAGTATTATTTCTGTGACGAACACGGGAACCGGATATCGGCCTACGATAATTTGCTGCAGTATGTTTTGATCAATACGAGTACCGGGGGTCATGAGTATTGGCTGACCTTTACCAAGGATCTGCCGCCGGATCGTGCATTTTTTATTAAGGTTCTCTGTACTTATCATAACATACATAACGTTAGACATCCGGATCTCGGTTACGTCTATGAAGATGTCACCTATGAGCGTATCCATGAGATTGCGGCTGTGAAGATTTATGGACAGACGACCCATGTGCAGAATGTCAGCTTGTATGGTGGTTTTAATTTTTACTATAATCTTATCGGTTATTATGGTTTGGCATGGAGAAACGAGCCGTATGTCTTTGAATATTCGGTGGAAGAACTGGTGTATGATGCGCCGGAGGGCGTAGTCGTGACTTGTATTGCTGCCGGAGCGGAAGCGCGGGCGGATTCGGAGAATGATAAGAATCATGGACTGATTCAGGCGTTCGGAAGCTTTGAGTGTAATCAGGAAAAGTGGATGGTGAATGATCAGGTGACGTTAAAGAGCGCGAAGATCAAGATATACATGAGGGACTATCCGAATATCTGTTCGTATGCAACAGTAATTTTTGATTAATGAGTCATAGGGATTCCTTTAAACGCAAGGCGGAATAATAATATTCTGCCTGCGTTTTTCTGGCAACAGCGACTGTAAAGGGTGAGAATATGAGAAAGAATACGAAGAATACGAAGAGCACGGTTAAAACAGGACGGAAGCGTTTCGCGACAGTGACAGGATCGGCTGCCGCAGTCGTACTCAGCGCTGTGGTCGCAGTGTCTTCCATTTGGAATGATTCCATAAAGGTGCAGGCTGCGGATACGCTGCTTGGAATCGAAAAATTGAGGAATCAGGTGCAGCTGAGCGGTAAGGAGTACACGATTCTGGAGATCGTTCCGGATAAGAGTGCTGCGGAGATCGGTTTTTGGGTGGATGGCTATGAACCGATCCTGGGCACGTGGGATGAAAAGGGGAACTGGCTCAGCTGGAAAGACCAGCTGGTCAATTGTCTCACTACGGAGGAGCGCAAGGAGTTTGTAGAAAGGAAGAAAAGCGAGCTTCTTGCCTATTACAGCAGCAAGTATGCCTCCACGGATAAGCAGTGGGAAAAGGATTTCCCGGTATACGGGGTAGAGGGCGAATACGAGGAGAGCGATAAGCCGGGGGATGGTTTTGAGGAGGTTACGGGAAGCAATATCAGTAAGACCGGTTATTTTGTATGGAATGGCGATTCTGATAACAGCGGGAATGGTGAGAAATACCAGGTCGCTTTTGAACTTGTGGGGAAAAACGTGAACAACTCGGGTGTGCCGCAGGATGTGGTTTATTATGAGATTGACAAGACAAAGATAACCAATATAGCGGATATCAAATATGAAGATCTGCCCGATGATGTGTGGGTTTATCAGAAAAAGAGACCGGCGAGCACTACCGGTAGTGAAGATTACTATGAGGCTCATTTATGGGGGCTGCTCAGGGATAAGTATAAGCCTGCATCGATAAGTGACGACCAGGATTCCGACGATGACAGTGACGACGATGATGACGATGACGATAAAGGCAGTGACGGCGGCAACAAAGGCGGCGACGGTGACGACAAGGAAGGCGGCGATGAAGACGGCGATGAGAGCGGCAACGAAGGCGGCGGCGACGAAGACGGCGATGAGAGCGGCAGCGAATGCGGCGGCGATGAA
>CAMWMO010000039.1 GCA_947175305.1 uncultured Lachnospiraceae bacterium | reverse complement strand
CTCTTCTTTAGTTCCGCCATCTCCAGGATCGTGTTGACACTCTCCTCCTTGGCGTCCCCGATGAAGCAGCAGGTATTGACCACCACGATGTCCGCCTCTGTCTCATCGTCGGTAAACGTGTAGCCGCTCTGCTCCAGCATACCGAGCATCTTCTCGGAATCTACCAGATTTTTATCGCATCCCAGGGATACAAACATGACCTTTTTCTTCATAATAAAATGTCTGTGCTTACTCCTCCGCTACAGCCTCTTCCGCTTCCTCGGTAATCTCCTCGCTCAGGATCTTGATCTTGCCCTGATTCAGTTCCTCTACAGCCACAGACAGGGGCTTTTTGCCTCTGCCGTCCACCAGCTCGTCATCGCCGGCAATAATCTGTCTTGCCCGCTTGGAGGTAGCCATTACGATGGAGTATCTGCTGTTCACCACCGGATCTTCCCCGTTTTCCACGTCACTGTTTACCACATTGATCAATTCTGCATAAGATGGATGTAACATATTCATTCTCCTCTCAATTCCCGTCTCATTTTTTCGATAAACGCCTCATTGCGCTCCGGCACATGATGTGCGGCGGTAACGATCCCGTGAAGCGTCTGTACGCAGGTTTCCAAATCATCATTTACCACAATATATTCATAGTCCTCGATCCCCTCCGCCTCCTGTACCGCACGGCGCATTCTCTGATCGATGACCTCTTTTGTCTCTGTTCCCCTGCCGGAAAGTCTGCGGTACAGCTCTTCCGCACTGGGCGGCATCACAAAAAGCAACAGGGCGTCCGGATACTGCTCTTTTATCTTATGCGCTCCCTGAATCTCAATTTCCAGGATCACATCGTGTCCCTGCATAAGCTCCTTTTCCACATAGTCCCGCGGGGTTCCGTAATAGTTGCCGCAGTAGGTCGCATACTCGATCAACGCCTTGTCTGCGATCCTTTTTTCAAATTCCTCCTCCGACAAAAAGAAATACTCTCTGCCATCCTCTTCGCCGGGCCGCGGCATACGGGTAGTCGCTGAGATCGACAGCGCATAGCCGTCGTACTCCTCCACCAGCCGCTTCATCAAGGTACCCTTCCCCGCCCCCGAAAAACCGGAAACAACGATCAATATTCCCTTATTCTTCATCCGTCTGTCCATCCTCTGTCTGCGCCCTGCCCGATATGGTCTCCGGCAGAAGCGCTGATAATACGATCTGACTGTTTTCCATCACCAGCACTGCCTTCGTTTTGCGCCCCTGGGTGGCATCAATGGCCGTACCCATTTCCTTTGCCCTCTGCACCATGCGCTTGACCGGCGCCGAGTCGGGGCTCACGATGGCAATGATCTTTCCTGTGTTGACCACATTGCCAAAGCCTATATGAATCAGTCTTCCCATAAAATCATCCTTACTCGATATTCTGTATCTGTTCCCTGACCTTTTCAATCTCAGTTTTCAACTCGATGGCCCGGTTGGATATCTCCAAATCTGTTGTCTTGGAGAGAATGGTGTTGGCCTCGCGGTTCATCTCCTGCGCCAGAAAGTCCAGCTTGCGCCCGATACTGCCACCCTCCTGGATACTCCCCTTCGTGGCTGAGATATGACTCTTTAAGCGCACCAGCTCCTCGTCCACACAGACCTTGTCCGCAAAAATAGTCACCTCCGTCAGCAGTCTCGCCTCGTCGATCTGGGTATCCTCCAGAAGTTCTCTCACTTTATCCCTAAGCTTCTGTTTATATTCCGCGATGATCTGGGGAGACCTGTGTTCGATAAACTCCACACTTGCCAACATAGCGTTCAGCTTTGCCAACAGATCATCCCGAATATTTTCTCCCTCTTTCACTCTGGTCTCTACAAAGGATTCCGCCGCTCCCCGCAGCGCCTTCTCCAAAAGGTGCCAGAGCTCCTCCTCATCAATGGACTGCTCCTCCATGGTCAGCACCTCCGGATAACGTGACAGCGTTGACACACGGACATCATTATCCAAGGAAAAATCCTCCGACATCTGCCAGAGATACTTCATGTACTCTGCCGCCAGATCCCTGTTGTACTTTACGCAGACATTCGTTTCCGTCATGTCCTCATAGGAGATAAAGATATCCACCTTTCCCCTCTGAATATAATTCTTGAGTTCATTTCGGATCGCGGTCTCAAAAAAGTTCAATTTCTTCGGCATCTTGATGTTGACATCCAGATATCTGTGATTGACGGATTTCATCTCCACGGTAATCTTCCGCGCTCCCTCCGTCACCTCACATCTCCCGAAACCGGTCATGCTTTTGATCATAGTCGTACTCTTCTTTCTCCTTTTGTAGGAAATCGAGCGCCCGCGCGCTCGATTCAGAGAATGCTCCGCATTCTCCTTCGAGGTTTTACGCTGTCGCAATCTTTCTATATAACATAGCAAAAAGACCCACGCATACAGTTTTTATTATAGAGGAAAGAAGTTTAATAGTCAAGAAGCTATCCGGCCGGCACAAGCACGCCTGATCGGACAATTCTTTCATCATTATTTTACGTTGTGACATTTGTTGTGGTATAATAAACACCAAAACAAAAAAAGGACGGAACACACTATGGCTTTTGACGGCATCACCATTGCAAATATCACAAAGGAATTACAGGAGACGCTCCTTGGCGGACGCATTTATAAGATTGCCCAGCCGGAAAACGATGCGCTTCTTCTCACCATAAAGAATAACGGCGGTCAGTACCGCCTGCTGCTATCCGCAGACGCCTCTCTCCCTCTGGTCTATCTGACAGAGAAAAACAGGCAAAGCCCCATGACTGCGCCGAGCTTTTGTATGCTCCTGCGCAAGCATCTGCAGAACGCACGCATCACCGCCATCTCCCAGCCGGGACTGGAGCGCATCATTCATATCGATCTGGAGCACCTAAACGAGATGGGCGATCTGTGTCAAAAGAAACTCATCGTGGAGATCATGGGCAAACACAGCAATATCATTTTCTGCGATGATAACGATCAGATCATCGACAGTATCAAACATATCTCCGCTATGGTCAGCTCTGTCAGGGAGGTGCTGCCGGGCCGCCCCTACTTTATCCCGCAGACACAGGACAAACAGAATCCTCTGTCCTTGGCGTATCATACGGATTCAAGTTATGTAAACTTCATGGCGCAGATGCAGGAAAAACCCATGCCGCTCTTCAAAGCGCTCTACACCACTTATACCGGCCTTTCTCCTGTCATTGCCCAGGAGATCTGTTACCGGGCCGGCGTGGACACTGACCTGCCCGCGAAGGCGTTGGCAGACACAGACGAAAACGCTCTCCGCGCAGTCTTTTCCGCATTCACGGATATGATGGCACAGGTGGCCGCAGGGGCGTTTTCCCCTGTCATCATCTACGACGGCAAGACTCCTATCGAGTTTGCTGCACTGCCCCTGACACTTTACGGCGACAAGGAAAGCTGCGCCTCCCTCAATATCAGCAGTGTGCTGGAGCGCTACTATGCGGAGCGGGAAACCGTGACCCGCATCCGACAGAAATCCACCGACCTAAGACGGATCGTACAGACCGCCCTGGAACGCAATGTGAAAAAATATGACCTGCAGCTTCGCCAGATGAAGGACACACAAAAAAGGGATACCTATAAGATTTACGGAGAGCTTTTAAACACCTACGGCTACAGTGCGGCGCCAGGCGCAAAAACGCTGGAAGCTGTCAACTACTACACCGGCGAGCCGGTAATCATCCCTCTGGACGATACTCTCACTGCTCAAGAGAATGCCCAGAGATATTTTGATAAATATGGAAAAATGAAGAGAACCTATGAGGCGCTCTCAGAATTGACCATACAGGTCAAAGAAGAGATCGAGCATCTGGAATCCATTCTCTCCGCTCTGGACATCGCCATGCAGGAGGAAGATCTGGTACAGATTCGGGAAGAGCTGATCGAGAGCGGTTATATCCGCCGGAAAGGCGGCTCCAAAAAGACGAAGATCACAAGCAAGCCCTTCCACTATGTGAGCAGCGACGGTTTCCACCTCTATGTTGGGAAAAATAATTTCCAGAATGATGAGCTCACCTTTAAATTCGCCACCGGAGGCGACTGGTGGTTTCACGCCAAGCAGATGCCCGGCTCCCATGTCATTCTGAAAACAGAAGGAAAGGAAGTTCCGGACCGCGCCTTTGAGGAGGCCGCAAGGCTTGCCGCCTACTATTCCAGAGGCCGCGAACAGGATAAAGTAGAAATCGATTACATCCAAAAAAAGCATGTCAAAAAACCAGCCGGCGCTAAGCCCGGCTTCGTGGTGTACTATACAAACTACTCCATGGCGATAGATTCCGATATCTCTGCTCTGACCGAGCTATCCTGAACCGGCGGTTCTGCTGACGGATCAGTTTTCCGAAACTGTTACCTGATCCACCTGCAGATTTACCCCGTCCGAAGTGACTGTGACCGTCCCCTCATCCGTATAGTAAGCGCCGCATCGGCAGGCCTCCAAAAGAGTCAGTGTCTCCTCCTCCACCCGGCTCCGCTCCGCTCCTGCCGTAAAAACGGCATACCGCGGCCTCACCTTCACAAACAAATCACGCAGTCTCTTATTGTAATCCCCGTGGTGGGGCATCTTGATCAGATCACAGTTCTGCGGTAAATGAGAGGATTCTAAAAACTCTTCCGTCCGCTGTTTCTGGGCGTCTCCCATCAAAAGAATCTCGCTTCTATTACAAGTAACACGTGTTATCAAAGAATAGTTATTATCATTCTCGTAAGATACCTCACGGGGTGCATCCACATAAAACTCTATTCCTTCCAAGGAAAATTGATAATTCTCCCGCAGTCGCCTGCTCTCGGTGCCTGTCTCCTGCAGAGCCTCCATAAGAGCAAGATAAGGCTCAGAATCCTCCTGATAGTCCGGCATCAGCACACAGCCCACCTCATAACGCCGCAGCAGTTTAGCCGCACTGCCAATGTGATCTTTGTCAAAGTGACTTAAGATCAGATACTCGATTCGCTGCGTCTGCAGACTGTCCAGAAACGCACAGATCATCTCCTGATCGTCCTCATCCGCTGCGTCGTTCACCACCACGCGCTCCCCTGCTTCGACCACGATACAGTCCGATTTTCCCGTATCCAGAAAGGTCATTCTTAACAGGTCCGGGGATTCCTCTTTCCCGCAGCCAAAAAGCGCTGCCGTCAGGCAAAGCATGAGCAGCAAAAACAGCCATCTCACTCTCACAGAGACACTTCCTCCTTTTTTTTGCGCTTCTTTCTCCGCTTTCTCTTCTTTTTCTTTACCCGCTTAACCTTTTTCTTTTTTTTCGGCCCATCTGATAACAGATGTAATTTTTTAGCGATAGCGACGAGCATCCTGCCTTTCGGAAATGCCAGAAGCTCTTCCTCCTGCACTCCGCCGATCAGAAGCATCACCGCCGCGTAGACACAGACACCAACGCCAATAGCCACAAGCAGCACCACCCGGCTCACGGGCACAAGCAGCATCAGGCCATAGTAAACGCCATAGACTACTGCCCCCATCACAGCCGCAGAAAAGCCCGGCTTTACAAAGAGCTTCATCACATCCATGCGATATTCCAGATGCTTTCTCACAGAGAGCTGGTTCAGCACACATACTACCAGAGAATAAATGATGTTTGCCACCGCCAGTGCGTAGAGGCCAAGGTCCGTATACAGCAAAAGGGCGATCAGCCCCGCCACCTGGATCACCAGCGCTATGGCCGCATGGATCACCGGCGTATTGACCTTGCCGATTCCCTGCAGCACCGCATTGGTCAAGGTCGATAGGCCATAAAGCACAATGGTAACTGCAAGAGCCGCCAAAAGTCCTGAAGCCATATCCAGAGATTCCTTCTGGGGAAAAATAAACTGCATGATGGGTTTAGGCAGCACCGCCATTCCCACCGCCGCCGGAATTGCAATGAGCATCGTCATCTGCACAGCCCTCGTCACCTGTTTTCTGGTCTGTGTCAGAGTGCCTCTCACATAGGAGGCCGCTACATTTGGAATAATGGCCGAGGACATGGCAGAGGCGATCGCCACCGGAATATTCACCAATGCCACTGCCTGCGTGGCAAAGATTCCATAGTGATTGCTGGCCAGCACCGCGTCCACTTTCTTAAAATCCACCATGGCATGAGAATAAATGGTCATATTGACCGCCGTGGTGCAGTTATAGATAAAGGTACTGAGAATGAAAGGAGTAACAATGGTAAAAATCACCTTAAAGATCTCCCCATAGGTCTCCTCATGCCGAGACTTATCCCGCTCCACTCTTCTTTTGATGATCCCGCTGTTTAATCGGTACATGCCGAACATAAACAGAAGGCCGATCAGAACGCCGGCGCCGGTTCCCAATGCCGAACCCGCCGAACCGTAGATTGCCCGACCAGTCAGATCATCCTCCGACGCCAGCCCAATCAAAAACTTCGCTGCGCCTATGCTGACCGCAGCATTCAGAATCTGCTCCAAAACCTGAGAGATAGAGGTATGCACCATAGATCCATGGGCCTGAAAGAAGCCACGAAACACCCCTAAAAACCCCGAAAAAAAGATAGTCGGTGAAAGCACTCTGAGCGCCACCACCGCATTCGGATTTTTCCTTACCAGATAAGGCGCTCCCACAAAGGTCAGGATCGAGGCAATACCGCCCACGATCAGCACATAAAGAAGTGCACAGACGAAAACCTTCTGTGCATTCCTGTATTCCTTAAACGCCAGCCTCTGGGCAATCACCTTGGAAATAGCCGAGGGGATGCTGTAGGAAGAAATCAACAATATAATTGTATAAATATTGATCGCCGCGCTGTAATACCCGTTTCCCTCGATTCCGATGATGGAAAGGAGGGGACTTCTGTATATCAGGCTGATCACTTTGACGAGCATCCCGGCTGCTGCCAGGATGCCCGCCTGAAACACAAATGTGTTTTTTTTGTTCGGATGTTCCATGTCCCCTATCCAATCAGCCAGTCATACATTTCCTGATATTTCTTTGCCGATACATGCCAAGAGAAGTCCGCAGCCATACCTCTGTCCACGATCTTATTCCACTCCCGCTTCTTATCGTAATAGATATGCTCCGCATACCGGATCGTCCCCAACATCTCATGGGCATTGTAGTTCCTGAAGCTGAAGCCGGTGCCTACCCCTTCATATTCATTGTAGGGCTGTACCGTATCCTTCAGGCCACCGGTCTCACGCACAATGGGAACCGTGCCATAGCGGAGAGACATCAACTGGCTCAAGCCGCAGGGCTCGAAGAGAGACGGCATCAGGAATGCATCGCTGGCCGCATAGATCTTATGGGAGAGCGCATCGGAATAGTAGATGTTAGCCGATACCTTGCCATGATACTTCCAGTCAAAGTGGCGGAACATGTTCTCATACTGCTCCTCGCCCGTGCCGAGCACTACGATCTGCACATTATCCTGACACAACTCATCCATTATGTAAGCGATCAGGTCGAAGCCCTTCTGCCCAGTCAGTCTCGACACGATACCGATCATCATGGCCTTGTCATCCTGATTTAAGCCCAGCTCCTCCTGCAGAGCACGCTTGTTCTTCACCTTTTCCTTTCGGAAATTGACCGCATTGTACTTGAAATCTATGTGCTTATCCGTCTCCGGATTAAAGTCCTCATAATCAACACCGTTCACGATACCGCGCAAATCCCTCGCTCTGGCACAGAGCAGTCCGTTTAATCCCTCGCCGTAAAACGCCGTTTTGATTTCCTCCGCATAGGTATCGCTGACCGTGGTGATTGCGTCCGCATAGACCAGACCACCCTTTAAGAGGTTGGCATCCTTATAGGCCTCCAGCTTATCGGAAGTAAAGAAATATCCCGGCAGACCCGTGATCTCCTTGACATCCTTCACGTTCCATTTTCCCTGGAATTTCAGGTTATGGATCGTCATAACGGTCTTAATGCCCCGATAGAACTCTCCGCCCTGAAAACGCTCTTTCAGATACACCGGGATCAGACCTGTCTGCCAGTCATGGCAGTGGATCAGATCCGGCCTGAAATCGATCACAGGCAGAATACACAGTGCCGCTTTAGAGAAAAAGGCATACTTCTCAATCTCAAACAACGCGTTGTCACTGTAAGGCTGAAAACCATTAAAATAGCTCTCGTTGTCAATAAAATAATACTTTACGCCATCGACTTCCGCTTCCAGAATACCCACATACTCTTCCTTCCAGTGGAAATCCATGTAAAAATGTGCCTTGTAGGTGAGTTTATCCTTCATCTCCTGTTTCATACAGGTGTATTTGGGAAGTATCACCCGCACGTCAAAATACTCTTTGTCAATACATTTGGGCAGGGAGCCGACCACATCCGCCAATCCCCCCGTTTTGGTGGGGGGGGGGGGGGGGGGGGGGTGCAATGGTATGTGCGGGAGGGGGGGGGGCCTCGCGGGGAGATGGG
>CAMWMO010000038.1 GCA_947175305.1 uncultured Lachnospiraceae bacterium | reverse complement strand
CCATAAATCAATATTTTCATGTTGACCTCCGCTTTCTTTATATAGCGCACCGCATTCTTTCATTTACGCTGCCCACCGATTATATGGTTAGTATTGACTAACCTTTGTTTTGATAAATACAGTCACTGTATGTTAGTGGCCGCTAACTCATTTTGAGTATACTCCTGCCATTTTGCTTTTGTCAATACGGTAGAAAGGAATGCAAAAAGACGCATGGTTCTCTGCTCCATACGCCTTTGCGCTGTTACTGTAACATCATATTATTTATACTAATTACCCTTTTACCGCTCCTGACATTCCCTCAACATAGAATTTTTGCAGGCAGATGAATAAAATTACAATGGGTACTGCCACCAAAATTGCACCGGCAGCAAACTGTGTGTAATAAGTATCGATTCGTCTGAAATTCGTCATCCAGTCCAAACCGACTGCTACCGTATAGGATGCCTGCTTATCACCAAACAGGATACTCGGGAAGATATAATCCGACCATACGGTTAGGAAGTTTGTCAACAACGTATAAATTGCAATGGGCTTGGACATGGGAAGCGTAATCTTTACAAAAATCTGCAATTTGGTAGCGCCGTCAACCGTTGCCGCCTCATCCAACGCCTTTGGAATGGTATCAAAAAATCCTTTGCAGACATGATATTGTATTGCCGCGCCGGCCGCGCCGACAACAATCAATGCTATCAGTGACTGATTCAAACCAATACCTTTCAAGATATTGTACACAGCAATCATGGACATAAATTGCGGGAACATACCGATAATCAACAAAACTTTCATAAAAGTAACTCTTCCCGTGAAGCGTGTTCTGCTCAGGACAAAGGAAATGGCCAGAATGATCAGTGTGTTGATCAGGCAGCCGCATACAGCGACAATCAACGTATTTACCCACCATCTACCAAACGGCAGTACACTGGGATTGGTAAATAATTTAACGTAATTGTCAAACGTGAATCCCTTGGGAATAAAATATCCTACATAATAACCTTCTTCCTTTCTCAGTGAGGTCAGGATAACCCAGACGATGGGAAACAGCCAGATCACACTTAAAATGGTCAGCACAATATAGCCTGTACTAATCTTTGCCGTCTTCATTGTCATAACGAGGGCCGCATAAGCCGCAATCAGACTGAGCCAATAGCCTATTCCAAAAGATTTCACCAAAAAGGACTCGGAAAGCAGCCCTGAACTGTCCAAAATACTTTTGCTGGCAAAAAGTAGCACAGTAAAAGTAATTGTCTGGAGAGCAGCAGCGATTACCCAGATTCTGACGCCCCTGACACTGGGACGCGCAAAACTTACAATACCCAGTATCGCCGCAATCACTGCAAATACGACTGCTACTACACAAACTTTCGAACTTCCCATCACACGAATAAGCGACAGCTTATCAGAGGATGTGGAAACGAACGGAAGAAATATCCCCAGCAGACTAACAACGCTTGCCCCAAGTGCCATACCTAAATATTCAGATCTTAATCCGATGATGACTTTCTTCATTATTGGAATCCCTCCTCATTCTTCATCGCTCCTGACCGTGAATAAGAAATCAATGAGAATACAGCGGAAAGGATAAAGATTATGATACCGATCGTCGCTGCAAGATTGAAATCATTGCTGTCTTTGGTCAGTTTATACAGCCAGGTAACCAGTAAATCTGTCTTACCCGCCTGATAGTAATCCATCGTCTGGGGATACCCCTGAGTCAGGAAATAAATAACACTGAAGTTATTGAAATTAGTAACCAGATTAGAAATCAGATACGGCGTGGTCACAAACCACATATAAGGGAAAGTAATCTTGATAAACTGAACGACCGGATTTGCGCCGTCAATTTTTGCACTTTCATATAATTCCGCAGGAATATTCATCAGGATACCCGTTACCATCAGCATGGTCACCGGAATACCGATCCACATATTGACAACTATAACCGTGACACGCGCCCAGGTAACATTGGTCAAAAACGGAAGCGCCTGCGTTGTAAATCCCCACTGCTGCAGCAACACATTAAGGATGCCCCGTTCTCCAAGCATGGTACCCACAATCAACAGAGAGATGAAAGCGGGAATCGCCATGGTAATGACAAAAATCGTTCTCCAGACTTTCTTGCCGCCGATTCCCTTGGAATTGATCAGCATGGCAAGGAAGATGCCCCCGAAATAACAGGAAAATGTTGCCGCAAATCCCCACACAAGGGTCCAGCCAAGTATCGGCCAGAAAGTTGCGGATAACATATCGCTGGTGGAGATCATTGTGGTAAAGTTCCTAAGTCCCACCCAGGTGAACAGGTTTCCGGGCGGCTGATGCGAAGAGTCATAATTGGTAAACGCCATCAAGATCATATAAATTAATGGCATGACCGTAAATATAAGCAGACCCGCAACAGGAACTGCCAGCAGAAGCTTATGAATATTATCGTCCATGAGGGATTTTGCATCCTCAATAATGCCGGGTGCCTTTCTCCCTGACAATTTCATCTGCCTTGCCTGTTCCCCCGAATACAGTTGTACCAGCCACACACAGATAAACACTGCCGTTATGACACAGGTTACAACACCTCGTAACAAAATCAACATGGAATTGTCGCCCTGTACCACATCAAAAATGCCTGTTTCCTCATTGAAAACCATCCCCTGTTGCTGCGTCCCCAACGTTGTCAGATTCACCAGATTACTGGCGCCTGACTGAATCATATAAGCAATATATGCAATTTCAGCTACAAGATATATAAGTCCCTTTACCACCTGACCACGGACTATATTGGAGAGACCAAAGATGATAAAGGAAAGCTTCGTGAAAATGTCGCCTCTTATAAAAATGGATATGGGATTTTTCTTCTCCTGCGCCGGTATATTGACTTTGTTTTTTGCAGATTCCATCCTACTACCTCCATTGAACTTTACGAAAAAAATACCAGAAGAAGCTGCCCGCAGACAATCGCCGTTCTTTCCCACAGGCAGCTCTTTTTTAACTACTTACCATTCAAAATCTGTTACTCCGTAAGGGTAGAAAGAATGGTGTCTACAACCGTATTCAGACTTTCCTGTATATTTGTAGAGTTAACATCCCCCTGTAAAATACTCTCACCCAGAGTTGCAACCGGTGTCCAGTAATTAGAAATCTGGGAAATGGAAGGCTGAGGAGTCGCAAACTGTGTCTGTGCAAGCAACCCGCAAGTAACGACATCGTCTGCCAGTTCCGGACTCTCCTGTAAAGACAGGCAGGTAGGCGAAACCTTACACTCCTTATAACGCTGCAGCTGGTTTTCCTCATTGCCTAAATACTCAGCCAAAAGCTGTGCTGCCATAGGATGTGCAGTGCTGGATTTTACAGCATAACATCTGTAATCAGCAAAGTTGCTGAGCTGACAATCTTTCCCATTTAAATTAATAGTGGGAAGAGCACAGGCTCCTAAATCATCGCCAAGCGCATCGGTGAATGCACCATCATCATCAGCCCATGTACCGGAACACAGAGCTCCCAGTTTGCCTTCCTTGAACAAACTGCCGGCAACACCGTCTCTATCCTCTATGTACTTCGGATTATTGACAAGGTTTATCACATAGTTTACTGCATCTACGCCGTCCGCACTGGCCCATGAACATTCTGTCGGATCCTCGCCATCCGGTCCAAAGAGAGTGCAGCCTGCTGCATAGAAGAATGCTTCCAGATACCAAGAGTCATGAACAGTATAGGAGAAATTATACACATCACTGCCTAAATCCTTGGCCATCATAGTTTCCAGACTCTTCACCTCATCATCAGTGTACATGCTCTTGTTATAGTACATAAAGAAAGTATTGGGAGACTGCGGGATACCATACAAATAATCATCTCTTGTACATGCATCGATTGCTCCCTCACCATATAAAGGCTTCACTTCATCGATGTTTGCTGTAATCGGATAAATCAGTCCAGCATCTTTTAACTGGGAAAGCCCCCCGGAAGGACACAGAAATACATCTGCCGCCAGATCGGGATCTGTCTCCAGCTTGTTAATAGACTCATCGTTGCCTACAACGGCAATTTCAAAAGTGCAGTCAAATTCCGGATGCGCTTCGTTAAACGCTTCACACATTTTCTGCGTAAGTTCCTGTTCTTCTTCAGGCGCCCATATTTTCAAGCTGACCTTTTCGACCTCACCACCAGAATTTCCAGCGTCGACAGTATCTGCACTGTCCTGGGAACTTCCAGTGTCAGCCGGACTCTGAGTAGTCGTACTGCTTGCGCTTCCTGCATCACTGCCGCCACAGCCGGAAAGCACTCCCATCAGCATACCGGTTGTACAAAGTAACGCAACTGCTTTTTTCAACTTCATAATAACTTCCCTCCTGATAATATATAATTTTTTGCTCTAGGTTAAGCGGTTAACTTAAGTGTACATTACCTTCACTTCCTTGTCAAGATGTTTTTGAATATTACACAAAAAATGTTGACAAATGTCTTTTTCTATATCTTCTGCACAACAATATCTCTTTTTCTATTCCACTGAAAATTTCTCAATTGCCTGCTGCAGTTTTACTGCCCGTTCCCTCATCTGTTCGGATGCCCGCTGTAATGTCACTGCCTCTGTAGATTGATTTTCTGTCGTTTTGTATACATCACTGGAGCTTGCTGCCGTTTCCTCCGCAACAGACGCTATGCTCTCGATTGCTTCCTCCGTTGTCCTTCTTGCAATTTCCATACTCTGAATATATGTCAGAATTTCCTGTACTTGAGAAGTTAAGGTGCGGGTCTGTTCATCCATCTGATCAAAAGAGTTTGTCATTTTCTCTACTGCTCTCTTTTGATTCTCAACACTTGCAAATGCAACGCCAACAGAGTCTCCTGCCATCTGTGTCTGCGCAGTAACCTCCTGAATGATTTTGCGGATTTCACCTGCTGAAACCATCGACTGATCAGCAAGCTTACGAATTTCATCCGCAACCACACTGAATCCGCGTCCTGCTTCTCCCGCACGCGCCGCTTCAATCGATGCATTTAGGGATAATAGAGTAGTCTGCCCGGCAATATCATCGATTGCACCGACAATGGTATCTATTACTTTGATCCTGTCCTGCAAAAGCTGCATAGTTGCGGAAACCTGATCCATCACCTGTGTCGTTTGCGATGTTCTTTCATTCAATTCCTGCATCGTAAGCAGTCCTTCATTGATTGCCTCCACTGTATGATCCGTCGCCGTGCCAATACTGGAAGTATTCTGGTTAATCTGTTCAAATTTTAACGACAATGCCTCCATCTGTTGCAGACTGTTTGTCGAATTTTCATTTACCTGTCCGACCCCTGCCTCAATTTCTCCAACTGACGATTTAATTGCGGCTGATAAACTTACAAATCTCTGTGCCGCATCTGCAACCTCATGGACATCATCAAGCAATACGCTCCCCACAGTTCCTGTCTCATGAACCAATACACAGACATTATCCATCATATGATTTACACCATCCGCAAGGATTGCCAATTCATCCTTCCGTCTTAAATTCAGGTGTTGCGTAAAATCACCTTCTGCAATTCTGTCCAAATGCTGATTAATCTGGTAAACCCCGTTTCCAAGACTTCTTGCATACAGGATGCCGACAGAGAGCGCTAACAGGCATGCCACAATAACCAGAGAAATGGTAATCTGACCGATCACTTCCGTCTGGCTCGTAAAATGCTTTGACGGTATCAATACATATGCTGTTATCTCATCCCCAATAATATTTTCTGTCAGAAAGAGGTATTCTCCGCCATTATAGTCTATGTAAAGAACCTCATTTTCTCCTTCACCTCCAGACATCAGATCCGCAAAAAACCCGTCACACACCATACAGTTTTCACCGTCATAGACTAATTCCGTCCTGTCTGCACTTCCGATACCGATTATACTTCCTTCCCCGAAATCCAATTGCTGCATGATTTCTGATATGGTATCTTCCGTAATCTCCGTAATCACAAACGCATCTTCATCCGGAAATGCCATTCCCAAACGTAGCAAATAAGTTTCCTCCTTGGTTCCCAGCATTTCATCCAGCACAGCGTTTATCCCGAACCAATGAAACTGCTTCTTATCACTTAGCAGCTTCTGGCCTTCTGCTGTCTGCGAAAACGCTTCATACAGATTGTCGTTTCCGGGATTGCTCGTCATAATGGAATCCGCATGCTCCGATACGATAGCAATATTGCTCAGCCGGTCATCACTCCATAATCTGTGCTTCATACTATCCAAAGAAGCATTATGAAACTGTAATTCCTTTGTACTGGAAAGCGCATAGCTTCCTTTCAGGTACTCTCTCAAATCTCCGTTTTGATAATATTCATACATCAGCGACTGTATGGACTGAAACTGTGACTGATAGTATTCCGATAACATGTTCAGGGTCTGTTTCATATCGTATACACTGTTATCCACAAGAAGCGCCGACGCTCTCTGATAACTAATTGTGCCGAGCAGCACCATACAGATTACCGGCAAGAAGAACGCTGACAGCATCTTAAATCGAATTCCGTGTATACCTGTTTTCTTCCCTTTCAGGTTCCTTTCAACACTTTTTCTTTCAATAGTCTTTGTTTTGCTTTTTCCCATATCGCTTCTCCATCTCTAACAATCCATAACAATCTGCTCAACGACAGCACCGAGCAAATTACTATCCATTTCCATTTGTACAAGTTTGCCGATTAACCTTTCCCGATTCTTTTCATTGCACACCGCTTCATAAATTTCCGCTTTCAGCGAATACTCAATCTGTGCACGGTGTAAAAGATCAAAAATAGCTTTCTTTTTATCCGGAACCATTATTTTTTCGTCCCCCAGCCGGATCTGAATGTTAATATCCCTGAGATTTTCACCGCAAAACCGAATACTGATTTCCTTTCTTTCCACATCATAACTTTGACTGAATTGTACGGAAGTATTATCTGTAAAGACAATCTGTGACGGTTCTGCAATTCCCCTGATATGAATATCATAGTACCGCTTATCCGGGATCACCCCTTCCGGCTCTCCTTCTATCTGCATATGAATCCCTGCCGTTTTACCGGAGGTAAACTCAATATGTGTGACAACGGGATCTGCTTCTCTGCCATCCTCTTCCCGATCCTCATACAGATCAAAAGAACCGTCTGCACCATTGAATATATGCACTTCCAGCTCTTTCGGATTATGCAGATGGCTTTCCATAAAATCTTTTGCCATCGGTATCACTCCGCCGGCCGGCACCAGTACCGGAATATATTCCAGTCCCCGATAAAGCTTCATTCTGCGTCCGCCCTTATAATACTGCCCTGTAAAAAAGTCAAAATAATCCCCTTCCGGCAGCCAGGCATCAAATCCGGCTATCATGCTTCTCCTGCTTACAGGCTTGGTGATCGGACATACGATCATCTGTGTCCCAAAATAATACTGGTTTGGCACATGGTAAGCTTCTTCCGTATCATGGTGATAATACATTGGCTGTAATAAAGGCAGTCCCTGCAGATGTGTCAGGTAATTCATCGTATACAGATAAGGAATCAGCCTGTGCCTGAGCTGCAGGAAATCACTCATAATACATTCCGCTTCCATACTGTAGTTCCAAGGTTCTTTCCCATAGAACTCATTTGCGGTACTGTGAAGTCGCATAATAGGAGAAAAAACACCAAACTGCATCCATCTAACTGCCAGTTCGTCATCACGGCAGCCCCCCTGATGACCACCAATATCATGGCTCCACCAGCTATACCCAACATTACTTGCGTTAGCCGTAAAATATGGCTGAAACTCTAAAGAGTCCCATGTGGAATAGGAATCTCCCGAAAATCCGACGGGATAACGGTGGCTTCCGATTCCCGCATATCTGGAAAAAGTAAGCGGCTTCTTTCTGTTTCTACCATTATCCAGAAAATGGAGATGGTTCAACATCCAAAGGGTATCTACCCCCGCCATTTTGGAGCGGCTTCCCTGCTGCCAGTCCAACCACCAGAAATCAACCCCTTTTTCCTCATTCGGATAATGTAAATATTTGAAATAGGCCTCCATAAACTGTCTGTTTGCGGCATCAAATGGAATTTTGTCCCCCTCCTCATAGTTAATTCCCAACTCCCTTGCCATAGGAAGATAGGCCTCTTCATGCACTCTTACACCATCGGCCGGATGAACATTCAAAGTGACATGCATTCCCATTTCATGAAGTTTATCCATAAAGCGCTCCGGCTTAGGAAAGAAGTCGGGATTCCATGTATAACCGGTCCAGCCGCTCCCACATTCCGCCGGAATATCCGTCAAATGCCAGTCCATGTCAAGCACTGCAACGGCGAAGGGAAGATTTCTTTCGCGAAACTGGCGAAGAAGCGCCAGATAGCTTTCCTCGGTATATTGATAATACCGGCTCCCCCAGTTTCCTAAGGTTTACCTGGGCAGAAGCGGAGTCGCGCCGCTCAA
>CAMWMO010000037.1 GCA_947175305.1 uncultured Lachnospiraceae bacterium | reverse complement strand
TTTTCATTCACAGCAAGTGAATTTTGGACAATTGGAAAAATTGTTAGGAAATATGATGATTGATATAAGAAAGGGCACTTTGAAACTATTCCGGGCACGGATATGTGATGAAGCTAACTATTTGTCGGGATATACAGTGAAAAAGATGGGAGCGCCTCCCGTTACGCTTTCTACAGCAGGTAGGACAAACTCCGAGGGAATACAGTGTTTGTATTTAGCTGAGAACGAGGAGACTACGTTTCATGAAGTTAGAGCGAGGGATCATGATCATGTCACGGTTGGAGAGTTTCATCAGATTAAAGATTTAAAATTGGTAGATTTGAGTTTGTTTGATCACATTGGACCATTTTCTATACCAGACTTTGATATGACGTGGTTTGCAATAAACATAGATATTATTCGAAAAATAGGTAATGAGATTGCTAAACCAATGCGAAGGTTTGATAGTTCGTTAGATTATGTTCCTACACAATACATATGTGATTATGTCAAGCATTTAGGGTATGATGGTATTAAATATAAGAGTACATTATTAAATGGCGGGGTTAATTATGCTATATTCAATGAGAAGAATTTTGAGTGTGTGAATGTGAAGATAGTAGAAATTGGCAGTACAAAATATGATTGGAAAGATATTGTATAGGACATATCGAAGCCCCCGACACTACATTGCAGCATCGGGGGCTTCTTTTAGGGGAGGATAAGTATTTCTTATCTTTTGACTACTATCATTCTTGCCCCTTTTTGGAGAATTATACATATAAAATTTTACTTTTTTTCTAAAATGGTATATACTTGTCTCAGATTACAGGATAAAGGTGGTACAGAACAATGGCTTTATTACAACAGTGGCGCGATATGGCGTATTCGGAAACAGCGAACAAAGGGGACCTGCAAAGACTCTGGTCCGATTATTTCCAGAAGGAGAAGGAAATCTATGCACAGCTCTTAAAGACTCCCACCAAAGTGGTGAAAGGCACAGTCAAGGAGTTGGCAGATAAATACGAAGTGGATTTGATGACCATGGTGGGCTTTCTGGACGGCATCAACGACAGCTTAAAGAAGCCGAATCCCATCGAGGAGATGGAGGAGGACACCAAGGTAAGTCTGGGCTTTGACAAGGAGCTGCTCTATAAGAACATGGTAGCGGCAGGAGCGGACTGGCTCTATGAGCTGGAGGAGTGGAACGATATCTTTGATGAAGATACCAGAAAAGCACTCTACAGAGAGCAGAAGCTTTCTACTACCATTCATAAGGAGAAGAAGGTTTATCCCAATGATCCTTGTCCCTGCGGCAGTGGCAAAAAATACAAGAAATGCTGTGGTAAGAATGCGTAGGGAAAAAGCGGTTGAAACATTTTACGAGGGATATAACTGTGCCCAGTCGGTCTTTGCGACCTACGCGGATCTCTTCGGCATGGACCGGGAGACGGCCCTTCGGATGTCCAGCGCTATGGGCGCGGGCGTGGGCAGAATGCGTGAGATCTGCGGTGCAGTATCCTCGATGGCGCTGCTTGCCGGATTGCAGGATGGCAATGCCGATCCGGAGGACGAGGAGGCCAAGGAGCGTATTTATACGCTGGTGCGTAAGATGAGCGACCGGTTTCGTCAGGAGAACGGGAGTATTGTGTGCCGGGAGCTTCTGGGGATAGAACCGGGGGCGCAGGAGAGCGCAAAACCGCAAAAGCGGACGAAGGAGTATTATGAGTCCCGTCCCTGTCCGAAGCTGATTGCCTGTGCAGCGAGGATCATAGAGGAAGAATTGTTATGTAAACCAGAAAAATGAGCCGGCATTGCCGGGGGTTATATCTTTCGAGATATGATATAAGATTGGAAAGGTAAAAATTCACACTTTACATTTTCATTTGTCTAGCATAGAATAAGTATATATTTTTGTACAAAACCTCATAGGAAATAATACGTTGACGAGAAGAGTAGGATGTGGAATGTAACAGAGAGAAGCGCCATGTGCTGAAAGCGCTTTTGCAGAAAGCATTTGAAAACCAACTCCGAGTGACCCTAATACGGTTCGTTGACTTACGTTACAGTCGAATGAGAGGTTCCGGTAAGTCGCCTGGTGCGCACGGAACAAGCGAGGTGGAACCGCGTAAACTTACGTCCTCTGCATTGCCATAACGGCAGTGCAGGGGACTTTCTATTTATAAGGAAAGGAGAGCAAACCATGACCACAGTACAACTAAAGGAGAGAGCGGCGGAGCTGAAAGAAATGACAGGTGACTATATGAGAGACGAGATCACTTTCACGAAACTGGATTTCTGTCTGCTCGGTGCAATCCTGTTTCTTGCAGGAATCTGCATTGGCCTTTTGACAGCACCGCTGACACATGGAATCAATGTTTTATCGCACAATGCGAACAATGGAAGTGGAAACGGCAGTAAAAATGGGAATCAATACTATGAAAGTAAGGATGAGGAGAATGCTTAAGTATAGATGACCATGAAAAAGTAAGTAAGGAGAAACGTAGAAACGGTGAAATATAGAAAAGGAAAGGATGGGATAAAACCATGAAAATCACTTTAAAAGACGGCTCTTCAAAGGAATATGCACAGGCGATGAGCATCTATGACATTGCTATGGACATCTCCGAGGGGCTTGCCCGGATGGCATGTGCCGGTGAGGTGGACGGAGAGGTGAAGGATCTGCGGACAGTCATTGACGCGGACTGCCAGTTGAATATTTTGACAGCTAACGACCCGGAGGGGCTTAAGGTCGTCAGGCATACGGCTTCCCATGTGCTGGCGGAAGCGGTGAAGCGGCTGTTCCCGGAGGCGAAGGTGACCATCGGTCCCGCTATCGAGGAGGGCTTCTACTATGATTTCGACGCGGCGCCTTTTTCCAGAGAGGATCTGGATAAACTGGAAGCGGAGATGAAGAAGATCATCAAGGAGGGGCATAAGCTGGAGCGCTTTACTCTGCCCAGAGATGAGGCTGTCAAATATATGGAAGAGAGGAACGAGCCTTACAAGGTGGAGTTGATTCAGGATCTGCCGGAGGATGCCGAGATCTCCTTCTATGACCAGGGCGGTTTCGTAGATCTGTGTGCCGGCCCCCATCTGATGAGTACGAAAAACATCAAGGCTTACAAATTGATCTCCTCCTCCATGGCTTACTGGCGGGGTGACTCTAACAAGGCCCAGCTGCAGCGTATTTACGGAACGGCCTTTGCGAAGAAAGAGGAGCTGGAGGCATATCTGGAGCATCTGGAGGACATTAAACGCCGGGATCACAATAAGCTGGGACGGGAGATGGAGCTTTTCACCACAGTGGATGTGATCGGACAGGGACTGCCCTTACTTTTGCCCAAGGGTACTAAGATGGTAATGAAATTACAGCGCTGGATCGAGGATCTGGAAGATAAGGAGTGGGGCTATGTGCGGACGAAGACCCCCCTTATGGCGAAGAGCGATCTCTATAAGATGTCTGGTCATTGGGATCACTATAAGGAGGGCATGTTTGTATTGGGAGACGAGGAGAAGGACAAAGAAGTCTTCGCCCTGCGGCCTATGACCTGCCCTTTCCAGTATTACTGCTATAAGAATACACAGCACTCCTACCGGGATCTGCCCATCCGTTACGGCGAGACTTCCACACTTTTCAGAAATGAAGACTCGGGCGAGATGCACGGCCTGACCCGCGTGCGCCAGTTCACCATCTCCGAAGGACACTTGATCGTGCGGCCGGATCAGATGGTGGAGGAGTTCAAGGGCTGTATCGCTCTGGCAAAGCATGTTATGTCAACCTTGGGCGTGATGGAGGATACCACCTGGCATCTGTCCAAATGGGATCCGGAGAATCCGGGGAAATATATCGGTGAGCCTGAGGTCTGGAACGAGACAGAAGCGCATATCCGGGATATACTGACAGAACTGGAGATTCCCTTTACCGAGGATGTGGGCGAGGCCGCTTTCTACGGGCCGAAGGTGGATATCAATGCAAAGAACGTCTACGGCAAAGATGATACCATGATCACCATCCAGTGGGATGCGCTGCTGGCGGAGCAGTTTGATATGTACTTTATCGATGCAAACGGCGAGCGCGTCCGTCCCTATATTATCCACAGGACTTCTCTGGGCTGTTATGAGAGAACGCTGGCATGGCTGATCGAGAAATATGCGGGTAAATTCCCCACCTGGCTTTGTCCTGAGCAGGTGCGCGT
Organism: uncultured Lachnospiraceae bacterium; assembly: GCA_947175305.1. Taxonomy (GTDB): domain Bacteria; phylum Bacillota; class Clostridia; order Lachnospirales; family Lachnospiraceae; genus UBA3282. The sequence continues at coordinate 4,273 of CAMWMO010000037.1, read as the reverse complement.
GCTGCCGATCTCCGAGAAGTATGAGGGGTATGCGGAGGAGGTTCGTAAAGAGCTTGCGAGAAACGATGTGGATGTGACGGTGGATAACCGCTCTGAGAAGATCGGCTTTAAGATCAGAGAGGCTCGTCTGAACAAGGTGCCCTACATGCTGGTGGTGGGCGCCCAGGAAGCGGAAGATAAGACCGTGTCTGTCAGAAGCCGTTATGCGGGAGATGAAGGTGTGAAGCCTCTTGGCGATTTTATCGATCAGATCTGTAAGGAAATTCGGACGAAGGAGATCCGCAAGGAAGAAGTCGTAGAAGGACAGAAGTAGTATGCAGGATCGGAATCCGGACAGCAAAGGAAAGAATGAATGATACGGGAACGTAAAATTTCCGGCAGGGAGATCATAGGATGGCTGCTTATCTGCCTGAGCACAGGGATGCTTGGCAGGAGCATCCTCCTGTGTTTTAGCCGGGATATCTGGTATGATGAGCTTTTTACCGTGAGCATGGCAGAACATTCTTACGGGGAGTTGATTCGTTTTACAGCGGCTGACGTACATCCGCCGCTGTATTATATGATTGTCAAATTTTTTACAGACTTATGTAAACTAATAATGCCGGGGATCGGGACGGTGATCCCGGCGAAGCTGGTATCTACGCTGCCCTATTTATTGCTGCTGCTATACAGTGTGATATGGATCCGAAAAAGGTGGGGGATCTTCACGGGAGGGCTGTTTTTGTTCTGTGTGACAGCCATGCCCCAGCTTCCGGCCTACACGGTGGAGGTGCGGATGTATAGCTGGTCGCTCCTGTTCGTGACGGCGGCCTTTTGGCACGCCCACGGATGCCTGATGGAAAATAGGAGGTATCTTCACGGCACGGCTCTTGTTCTGTACGGGCTGGCGGCGGCCTACACCCAGTATTTTGCCGCTGTGGCGGTAGGGATGGTTTACCTGTATCTGCTTGTTATGTTTCTATGCCTGGACAGGGGGCGACTGCGGGAGTGGATCTGCTATGCCGTGGCGTCTGTTGTCGGCTATGTGCCCTGGCTTTTTGCGCTGGTGGAACAGATTAGTGCGGTTCGCGAAAGCTACTGGATTTTGCCGCTGACCTGGCGGTCTCTGGGAGGCTGTGTCAAATTTCTGATGAAGCCGGCCTTCGCGAATGATGTGTTGAATACGGTGTGGGCGGTGGTGTTGTTTGCGGCGTATGTGGCAGTGGTGGGATATGCGGTACTTCCCGAATTTCTGTCGAAAAATAGGGAAAATGAGAAAAAACTATACCATAATGGGAGACAAATACGCGAGGACCAGGCTGTCTATATGTTGGCCGGCGTGGGCGTTTTGGCAGGGCTGGTGGCGTTTGGCTTTGCGTCGTCGATTCTGATCCGCCCGATCTTTGTATACCGCTATATGATTCCTGCGCTTGGCTGCCTCTGGTTCAGCTTTGCGCTGGGATTGGATGAAATGTTATGTAAACTAAAAGAACAAACAAAACCGGATATAGCATTATGTAAACTAAAACGCACGCTTGGTCTCCTGCTTACCATTTTTGTGATCGCAGTGGGACTGCGGGATTATCGCGCTTTTTGCGGCGAGGAGGAGTATAAGATCGTTTCCATGAGAGAGACAGAGACGGCGCTTTCGCTGATTGCTCCGGAGGATACAGTCATCTATAATTTCGATCAGGTGCAGGCTGTGACAGCTTATTATCTGCCGCAGAACACAGAGCGTTTTTTGTGGTGTGGCAGTGCGGAATCTCTGATCCAGGAGATGATCGGGCCCTGCGGCACACTGGAGAGTGTGGATGAGATCAGGAAACTGGTGGACGCGAAGGATTTTGATACGAGTAAAGAAGGAAATCTCTGGTTTGTCGGCAGCTTCAACAGCCGGGATGACATTGTAGAGGAATGGCGGGAAGCGGGCCTTTCCGTGGAGGAAGTGGGCAGCTTTTTATTGGAACGTTATTGGTTTAATCTGTATAAAATTTCATAAGGCCGGTCATAATATTCCATGACAAATATAAATAACGGCAAACGTGGAAAGGTGGGGTATTATGGCGGAATTGAAATGCGGTGTGACAAACTGTAGCTACAATCAGGAGGATTGTTGCTGTAAAGGAGATATCATGGTAGGCGGCAGCCGCGCCTGTGATTGTGAAGAGACCTGCTGTGAGAGCTTTTCCCAGAGGCGGGACGGCGCCTATGTGAGTTCTCTGGATCACCCCTGCAGGACAATAAGCATTGACTGTGAGGCGGAAAAATGTAAGTATAATTCAAACTATAAATGCCATGCAGAGCATGTGGATATCCGGGGCGGAGGCGCCTGCGACTGCAAACAGACCCAGTGTGCGACCTTTAGAGAAGGGTAAGGCGGGAATTGGTAATTGCCAGTTTTTAATTTTTATATTACAATAGTTATATATGTTGGACGCAGGCCGTTTGGCTTGCGTCTTTAGGTATGCGCGGACCCGTGCAGAGGAAGTTTAGCAAAAATAAAGATGAGAGAAAGGCAGCCCGAAGTATGAAGAGAAAGACAGTGGGCGGTCTCCTGTTGGCCTGTGCACTCCTGATCGCAGGCTGTGGCGGGGAGACAGCAGTACATACCAGCGCAGAGGCGCAAAGCGGTGAAGATATTTCCGATGCGTTGCAGGACGGCGAGGCTGAGATACAGGACGACGAGAATGCAGAGCCGGGAGAGGAAGATGATGGTGAGTCTGCACAGATGAGTGGACATGAGGCGGCGGCAGTAGAAGGCAACTTTATGGCGCCGGTGGAGATGGATGAGACACTGAGAGAGCAGCTGACGGAGGAGATGCTGGAAGAAAATGAGATGGATGTGTCGATAGTAGAGAATGCGCCCGTGACCAAGGGATGCAGTTTCACGCTGCCGGAAGCCTTTGCGGAATCAGAGGACATCGAGGGGATGTATGTGACGAAACGCTATCCCATTGACGCTTCCACGATCTACTATGTGGCGTTGGGCAGGGATGTGGCGCTGCAGCTGATGACGGAGGAGAATTTTAAGGCGCAGACGGAGGAAAATTTCCGCAAAGAATACGGAGAGGATATTGAGGTGACGATCGACAGCTTCGAGAGAATACAGATAGACGGCTGCCCGGCCTTCCGTATCCTGTGCCATTATCAGGTGGGAGACACTGAGATATCCCAGCTGGAGTATGCGATCAATGCGGATAAGAGCTATGTGATCACCTATTCCCAGACGTCGGATTATGACCGGATGGAAGAATATGAGGCCAGCGCAGAGACGATCCGACTGGAATTTTAGAATTGACATGGGACATGGTAAATTATAAAATGATAAAGACTCGACCACACTTGAACATAAAGGAGGATTTTGACATGAAGAAATTTTTAGCACTGAGTTTTGTAGCAGCACTTACCTTCTCTACCGCTGTATGTGCAGCAGAGACCGTAGTACCGGAGAAGGATTTTTCCAGACTTGACACACTGGCTGTGTGCGCTGAGAAGTCTCTTCCTGAGTATACTTCTAATGCAGTAGCAGTGATGGACGGTGTAGAAGATCTTGCTGTGGTTGCTTCCGGCAGTAACATGGTTACCGAGGGCAAAGAGACCAACGCTACCTGTGTTGTAGATAAGGTAGATGTGGGAGCAATCAGATACGCGCAGCAGAAGGCAGCTCAGGTGGGCGGCAATATGCTGACAGTAGTGAACCTTTCCGCCCCTGGCGTGAACCTTGTAGACGCTCAGGTTACACTCGCTGTTGAGGGCGTTGCAGCCGGCGATGCAGTTTCCGTTTACAAGTGCGTTAAGGGTGAATGGGAGGCAGTTAATGTTGCAGCAGTAGATGACGGTGCTGTTACCATCGCTTTTGATTCCCAGGGTATTTACACACTCATCAAATAATTAGATATCAGATTCTAGACATTATAGAAATGACAAGTGTGGACAAACAGGCCGATCTTTTGTGATCGGTCTGTTTCTTTTCCAATTTTTGGAAAAGTCTATTGACATTGGATTAGGTAAATTTTAAAATTATACACGGGTAATAAAAACGATATATTCCGGAGCTTATAAGAATATTGACACATTTGTGTTGATATAGCCCACACTTGAAAATGAAGGAGGATTTAAGAAAATGAAAAAATTTTTAGCATTAGGCTTCGCTTTGGCACTTACTTTCTCTACGACAGTATGTGCGGCAGAGATCGTAGTACCTGAGAAGCAGTTTTCCGAACTTGACACATTGACCGTGAGTGCAGAGAAGGCGCTTCCAGAGTATACTTCCAATGCAGTAGCAGTGATGGAC
>CAMWMO010000036.1 GCA_947175305.1 uncultured Lachnospiraceae bacterium | reverse complement strand
CGGATACAGGAAGGCTTCTGGTGCTTCTCTCCGATGGTGTTGGTTCCGGGGAGAATGCCGGACGGGAATCCGGTCGAGTGATTGAGATGATGGAGCGGCTTTTGGAGGCGGGCTTTGGTAAGGAGCCGGCGGTGCAGATGGTAAACGGGGCGCTGGCGGCAGCAGGACAGGAACAGACTATGTCTACGCTGGATATCTGTGATATCGACCTCTATACCGGGGGCTGTGAGTTTGTGAAAGTGGGAGCGGCCTGTACTTATATTAAAAGAGGCTGGCTGGTGGACAGGCTTTCGGCACAAAATCTGCCCCTTGGGGTTTTTCGTGAGATGGTGCCTGAAATTCATTCACGAGTGCTGCAGAGTGGGGATTATGTGATCATGGTTTCGGACGGTGTGCTGGATGCGCTTTCGGATGGAATCGGGGAGGAAATGCTGCCGGAAATCCTTGGCAGAATGGAGTATACAAATCCGAACGAGATGGCGAACCAGATTCTGGCCTATGCGATCAAACAGAGCAGGGGACGGATCCGGGACGATATGACCGTGCTTGTGACGGGGATATGGAGTCAGGAGGATATCTCGTGATCGGGAATCTGTAGGGTAAACAAAAGATGCAGGATGCGATTTATGAAAAAGTAAAGAAATATATAGCTGCTCACGGAATGATAGTACCGGGGGACTGTGTGGCGGCAGGGGTGTCCGGCGGCGCGGATTCTGTCGGCATGCTTCATCTGTTGTGGCGGCTGCAAAAAGAGATCCCCTTTCAGCTGAGCGTAGTGCATGTAGATCACGGGCTTCGCGCTGAGGCGGGAGAAGACGCCGCCTTTGTGGAGAGGCTGTGTGAGCAGTGGGAGCTTCCTTTTTTTCTCCGGAAGGTGGACATGCCGGGCTATGCGGCCCGATATAAAGTATCCTTGGAGGAGGCGGGACGGATCCTGCGCTATCAGGTCTTTGACCAGGTCCTCAGGGAGATCAGGGGCGACGGAAAGATCGCGGTGGCCCACAACGCGGAGGACAGGGCGGAGACAATGTTGTTTCACATGTTCCGCGGAAGCGGGTTAAAGGGGCTGGGTTCGATCCGACCGATCCGGGAATCCGTGATCCGGCCGCTCCTGACTGTGAGCCGCGCAGAAATTGAAGCGTATCTGGATGCTTATGGCCTTGTATATCGGGAGGACGCCACGAACGGGGAAGATATTTATGCTCGCAACCGGATCAGGCATCACATACTGCCCTATGCACAGCAGGAAATATGCTGCGGGGCGGTGTCTCACATGGGGGAGCTGGCGGATATTCTGGCGGAGACAGAGGATTATCTGGAACGGGAGACACGCAGGCTTTATGACAGGTATGTAAAGGAGAGGGCGGGTGAAGAGCCGATTCCCGGGCAGGAGGGACCGGTAGCAGAGCTTGCTATAAACCTGGCAGGACTTGCCTCGGAAGATGGAGCGATGATCAAACGTGTGTTGTTATATGCGCTGGAGAGGACCACGCCACATCGAAAGGATATCGGCGCCTGCCATATCCGCAGCCTTTTAGAGCTGATGGAGAAGGACGGCAGTAAAGAGCTTTTTCTCCCCAACGGTGTCAAAGCCTGTAAGGAATATCAGACTCTTTTCCTAAGACGGGGAGGGCGTGATAGAGAAGATGCGTCTTCCGAAGACGGGACGATAATTGTTCCGGAGATATTTCTGCCGGATATTCCGGTAGATGTGAATGTGCCGGATACAAACGGCTTTACGTTTATCCTGCGGGAAGCGGATTCTCTGCCGGAAACGTCCGTTTTTTACAGAAAGGAACAAAATATTCCAGAAAATAGATATACGAAATGGTTTGATTATGATAAAATAACTACGTCTTTATTGTTGCGGACCAGGCGGGAAGGGGACTATCTCACCATAGATGATGCGCTTCACACCCAGTCCGTAAAACGATATATGGTCAACGAAAAAATCCCCAAAATGAAGCGGAGCAGTATGTATATGCTGGCCGAAGGCAACCATATTCTATGGATACCTGGCTATCGCATAAGCACGCATTACAGAGTGGGGGAAAATACGAAGCGTATTCTGGAGGTACGCTTAAGAGGAGGAAACGATGGCGGAACGAATAGAGGTACTGTTGACAGAGGAAGAGGTTGATAAGCGGATTCAGGAGATCGGGGATCAGATTTCCAGAGATTACGCCGGAAAACAGGTTCATCTTGTGTGTGTGTTGAAGGGTGGCAGCTTTTTTATGTGTGAGCTGGCGAAGCGGATCACGGTGCCGGTATCCTTAGATTTTATGTCGGTGTCCAGCTATGGCGGCGATACGAAATCCAGCGGCGTAGTCAGGATCGTGAAGGATCTGGATGAATCCCTGATGGGTAAGCATGTGCTGGTGGTGGAAGATATCGTTGATTCCGGGCGGACGCTCAGCTATCTGTTAGATATGCTGCGGGACAGAGGACCCGAGGACGTAAGACTCTGCACGCTTTTGGACAAGCCGGAGCGGCGTGTGGTGGATGTGAAGGTGGATTATACGGGATTTGAGATCCCGGATGAGTTTGTGGTGGGATATGGACTGGATTACGACCAGAAATACCGCAATCTGCCCTACATTGGCATTGTAAAATTTGACTGACTTCGGAGTAGAGGAAATGTTTCATGAACAAGAGTGGTAAAAGTATTTATCTTTATTTTGTAATCATTATCTGTCTGTTGCTGTTCACGGTCTGGATCGGAACTCTGCGGGTTTCAAACAGCAGCTATACTAGGGGCGAATTTGAGAAGCAGATGCAGAATGGCGAGGTTGCGGTGGTGACGATCTGTCCGAACAAGGACACACCGACGGGGTCTGTGGAGATCGTCCTGCGAAGCGGCGAGGAGAAAGTCCTTTATGTGACGGATGTGACGGAGATTGAAAAAGTAGTCAGAAGTCATGGCATAGATTGTTCCGTAGAAAGTGTCCCGGAGGAGAGCTGGTTTTTAAACAGTGTATTGCCGATCCTGATCGTGGTGGTAGTCTGCGCGTTCTTCTTTGTGATGATGAATTCTCAGAATGCCGGCGGCGGCGGTGGCAAGATGATGAATTTCGGGAAGAGCCGAGCCAGACTTACCATGGGTGCAGAGAATAAGATCACGCTGGGCGAAGTGGCAGGTCTAAAGGAAGAAAAAGAGGAGCTGCAGGAGATCGTGGAGTTTCTGCGGGAGCCGGGTAAGTTTACCAAGGTGGGAGCAAGGATTCCCAAGGGCGTACTTTTAGAGGGCGCGCCCGGTACAGGTAAGACACTCCTTGCCAAGGCGATTGCGGGTGAAGCAAATGTACCGTTTTTCAGTATTTCCGGTTCTGATTTTGTGGAGATGTTTGTCGGCGTGGGTGCATCCCGTGTGCGTGATATGTTTGCGGAGGCGAAACGGCACGCGCCCTGTATTATTTTTATAGATGAGATCGACGCGGTAGCAAGACGCCGCGGTACCGGTATGGGCGGCGGTCATGATGAGAGAGAGCAGACGTTAAATCAGCTTTTGGTGGAGATGGACGGCTTCGGCGTCAATGAGGGGATCATCGTGATGGCGGCTACAAACCGCGTGGATATCTTAGATCCCGCGATCCTGCGCCCGGGACGTTTTGACAGAAAGATCACAGTGGTTTCCCCGGATGTGAGGGGCAGAGAGGATATCCTGAAGGTGCATGCGAAGAATAAGCCTCTCGGTGACGATGTAGATCTGGAGCAGATCGCGCAGACAACCGCAGGCTTTACGGGAGCGGATCTGGAAAATCTCCTGAATGAAGCGGCGATCAATGCGGCTATGGACAAGCGTGTTTTTGTAAAGCAGGAAGATATTAAGAAAGCCTTTATCAAGGTGGGAATCGGTGCAGAGAAGAAGAGCCGTATCATTTCCGAGAAGGAGAAAAAGATCACAGCCTACCATGAGGCGGGACATGCGATCCTCTTCCATGTTTTGCCGGATGTGGGGCCTGTTTATACGGTATCTATCATTCCTACGGGACTGGGGGCAGCAGGTTATACGATGCCGCTTCCCGAAAAGGATGAAATGTTCCTTACAAAAGGAAAGATGATAGAGGAGATCATGGTATCTCTGGGCGGAAGGATCGCGGAGGAGATCATTTTCGATGATATCACCACCGGCGCCTCCAGCGATATTAAGAAAGCAACCAAGGTGGCCCGCAGGATGGTGACCCGGTACGGTATGTCGGATAACATCGGCGTGATCAATTATGACGATGATGACGACGAAGTGTTTATCGGCAGAGATCTCGCTCACGCAAAGAACCACAGCGAGCTTGTGTCCGGAGAGATCGACAGGGAAGTCAAGATGATCATTGACGACTGTTACAAGAAGGCAAAAGACATCATCATGGAGCACGAGGATGTACTGCACAACTGCGCAAAGCTGCTTCTGGAGAAGGAGAAGATCAATCGTGCAGAGTTTGAGGGACTCTTTGATACCTACTATCCTCAACCGGAAGAGCCGGGGGAGCGAGTGGGAGAAGAGCAATAATTGTATAAAATGCACAAAAACTTATATTGAAAATTGTAATATTTGTGAATCGTTGGTATTGTAGATAAATAGGGGGTGTGTTAATATACTACTTGTAACCCCCCAATACATTATATAGTTTTTTGCTATACCCCATAAGAAAGAAATACCTTCTCTAAAAAAGACAGTTTAACGGCTGTCTTTTTTACTTTGTATGGGTCATAAATTGTGTCGAAATCTTTTAAACCCTTGAATATCCACAACATATAGTATAAAATGATTACATAGTGTTTGTTTTTAAGAGAGAGGCTGATTATGGACATCAATCAATTTCAGAAAGCGGAAAAAAATCAGCAGTATATTGCCGGTATGCACCCGATCCTTAATAGAAAGACCCTGTTTTCCGATACGACGGAGGACTATCTCTCCCCGGCGGAGCCCAGTGCTTACGGTGAGGTTACCGTGCGGTTTCGTACCGGTAAAAACAATATTGATAAAGTCTTTTTCGTGAGTAAAGGCGAGAGACATCTTATGTTTAAAGCAGAGTCGGATACGCTTTTTGACTATTATGCGCATACGATTCAGCTTGAGAATGTACAGCTGAGTTATTATTTTGAGATTCACGCAGGGAAACTTTCCTGTATTTACGATAGACGGGGACCGGTTAAGGATGTCAATGAGTACTACTTTTTTCGGGTGATTCCCGGTTTTAAGACACCGGATTGGGCGAAGGGCGCTGTGTTTTACCAGATTTACGTGGATCGTTTTTATAATGGCGATCCCACTAACGATGTGTTGACGAACGAGTACCAGTACATCGGAGATAAGACTGTTCGGGTGGAGGACTGGAATAAATACCCGGCGGCTATGGGCGTGCGTGAGTTTTACGGCGGCGATCTTCAGGGTGTCCTCGATAAGATGGATTATCTGCAGGATCTGGGTGTGGATGTGATCTATTTTAATCCTTTGTTTGTATCCCCCTCTAACCATAAATATGATATACAGGATTATGACTATATCGATCCTCATTTCGGAAAAATAGTGCATGATCAGGGCGCTCTGCTGGAAAACCATCAGACGGAGAATCGCTTTGCCACCAGATATATTGACCGTATCTCTAATAAAGAGAATCTGGAAGCCAGCAACGAGCTCTTTGCCGAGGTGGTGAAGGAAGCCCACAGAAGAGGCATGAAGGTGATCCTGGACGGCGTGTTCAATCACTGCGGATCTTTCAATAAGTGGCTGGATCGGGAACGGATCTACGAGAACGCGGAAGGATATGAGAAGGGTGCCTATATCGACAGGGACAGTCCCTATCATAATTATTTCCAATTCCATGATGAACATAGATTTCCCTATAACGGCTCCTACGATGGCTGGTGGGGACATGACACGCTGCCGAAGTTGAATTATGAAAATTCCAGACAGCTTATGGATTATGTGCTGTATATCGGGAGAAAATGGGTCTCTCCTCCTTATAACGTGGACGGGTGGAGACTGGATGTGGCGGCGGATCTGGGCCACAGTCCGGAGTTTAACCATCAATTCTGGAAAGAGTTCAGGAAAGCGGTTAAAATGGCAAATCCCAATGCGATCATCCTTGCCGAGCATTATGGAAGTCCCAGAGATTGGCTGCAGGGGCAGGAATGGGATACGGTAATGAATTACGATGCCTTTATGGAGCCGGTGACCTGGTTTTTGACGGGTATGCAGAAACACAGTGATGATTTCCGAGAAGATATGCGTGGAAATGCCGACAGCTTTTGGGGTGCGATGCGGCACCACAGCGCAGATTTTACCACGCCGTCTCTGTTGGTGGCGATGAATGAGCTGTCGAATCACGATCATTCCCGATTCCTCACCCGGACGAATCACCGGGTAGGCAGGACGAATACGCTGGGTCCTCAGGCGGCGAATGAAGGAATCAATAAGGCGGTTCTGCGTGAGGCGGTGGTGATCCAGATGACCTGGCCCGGCGCGCCTACCATCTATTACGGAGATGAAGCGGGCGTCTGCGGATTTACGGATCCGGATAACAGGCGGACCTATCCCTGGGGGAATGAGGATCAGGAGCTGATCGCCTTCCATAAGGAGATCATCAAGATTCACAAGACACACAAAGAATTTTTGACAGGCTCTCTCAAGTATCTGGAGGCCGACTACAATGTGATCGGCTATGGCAGATTTACCAGAAAGGGACAGTCGGTGATTCTTGTCAATAACAATAATCATGAGATTACGAAGGAACTGTCTATATGGTATCTGGGAATCCCGAAGGAGTGCACACTCAGTCAGTTGATTCTGACTACGGCAGAGGGTTTTTCCACAGAAAAGAAGGAGTATCCGGTAGTTTCCGGAAGAGTCAAGATAACGATGCCTGCCACTTCAGCTATCATTCTGAGGTATGAGGATTCAGAGAAACGGAATTTCTTACAGTTTAAGGAGTGATGTGACGAATCATGAGGATACTGAAGAATATCGTACTGGGTATAGGTGTTTTGGCAGCGTTGTTATGTGCGTTTATCTTAATGTGCGCTGTAAATCCGAATATCACGGAATCTCTCTCCTCCATACTTGCGCGGGATGGCCATTCCCGCAAAGAGACGGTGCAGGAGGAAGAATTTAGGGAGCCCTTCCGGGATGCGTACGAGTGGGAAGAAAATAAGGAAGAAAATTCCCAGGCATCGGAAGAATCCGATAATACACCGGAAACAATCGACGATACAGAAGAAAACGAAGATAGGACACAGCATCAGACGGAGGACGAGACAGTCCCAAGAGGTTCCTCCGGTGCCCGATACGAATCAAGCGTTAAGGGCACAAACGGCTATGAGCCGCCGGCGGAACTGGATATCAAGGTGCCGGAAGCTGTCAGCGGAAAATCCGGGTATCAGCCCATTACAGAAAAATCAGAGGAGCTTCCCGGCGCCGAGGGCGGCGAATATACCAGTAATCTGGGCTATGGCGAATTGGGGGACGGCCTTTCCTTTGATCCGGTCTTTTATCCCTACTATCAGATGCTGGAGCCGAAAGGACAACATCTTTACCGACAGATCTTTGCCAATGCGAGCGCGATGAACGCTGAGTTTGTGCCTATCGAGGCAGTACCGGTGTCGGAGATAAAAGATGTGGTCATGGCAGTCTACAATGACCATCCTGAGCTTTTCTGGCTCAATACTGTGTTCGTCTGTAAATACGACAAAAACCGGATCTGTGCGGAACTGGGTCTGGAATTTAATATGACGCAGGAGGAGCGGGCAAAGGCTTCCCCGGATTTCTATAATACGACAAACAGTCTCTTGACAGAGATAGAGCATCTGGGTACCTATGAAAAGGAGAGACGCCTGCATGATCTATTGATCGACAGAATTGAGTATGATAAAGGTGCGGATATGAACCAGAGTGCCTACAGTGCGCTGGTGGAGGGAAAGAGCGTCTGTGCCGGGTATGCCAGAGCCTATCAGTATCTCATGCAGAGGCTGGGGATTCCCTGTTATTATTGTACAGGATATGCGGGGACGGATCATGCCTGGAACATCGTGGCCTTAGATGACGGATATTACAATGTGGATCTGACTTGGGATGACACGCCGGGCGGCGAATATGACTATTTTAATAAAACGGATCAGGAATACGCGGATACCCATGCGAGACGGGACCTGTCGGTGAATCTGCCGCAGTGTATGGGTGAGCGGTATCGGAGTCAGTAGATATAGAAGAAGAGAGGCAGGGATGATGTTATATCCCTGCCTTTTTAAGTCTATTCTTTCAGTTCCTCAAGATTCTGTACCAGCCGTACCCCAGCAAGCTGCGCAATTTCCTCGCGCACCTTTTCGGTGTCAGCGTCCAGCCGGACACCGAGCCGGTAGTTAAAGGAATCCTTCAACGGATTTTCCGCAAAGGCAGCGGTTAGCTCTGCATTTAAATATTTACTGCTGAACTCATTCCAGGCCTCATCACCGGATACAAAGCGGCATGA
>CAMWMO010000035.1 GCA_947175305.1 uncultured Lachnospiraceae bacterium | reverse complement strand
GATCAGAAGCACCACCGGAAAGAAGGTAGGTCTGCTGAAAATCAGAGTGTTCCGCCCCTTCCCGGAGGAGGAAATTGCGGCGGCACTGGCCCATGTAAAAGCAGTGGCGATTCTGGATCGGTCGGAAATGTTCTCCGCCACCAGCGGTCCTTTGGGCGCAGAGGTAAGAGCAGCGCTCTATCAGGCAAAGGGAACCGCGGAAACCGTGAATTATTTCTACGGACTTGGCGGCAGAGATATCACTGTGGAAGATTTCTGTCAGGTTTATGACAATCTGGAGAAAATTGCAACAGAACACAAAGTAACGGATATGTACGAATATATCGGACTGCGCAAAAGATAGAAAAAGGAGTTACATATGGAAGCATATAATTTTAAAGAGATCATGAGCAAACCGGAACGGCTGGCCCCGGGACACAGAATGTGTGCCGGCTGTGGCGGTACCATCGCAGTTCGCGGCGTTTTACGTGCGCTGCACGAGGGAGACAAGGCCGTCGTCGGCAATGCAACGGGATGCCTGGAAGTATCTTCTTTCATGTATCCGTACACGGCATACGAAGACAGCTATATCCATAACGCCTTTGAGAATGCAGGCGCAACGCTTTCCGGCGTCGAGACTGCGTACCGGGTGTTAAAGAAACGTGGAAAGCTTAAGGAAGATTATAAATTCATTACCTTCGGCGGTGACGGCGGAACCTATGACATCGGCTTCCAGTCCCTGTCCGGCGCTATGGAGCGCGGACATGACATGGTGTATGTATGCTATGACAATGGCGCTTATATGAACACCGGAACCCAGCGCTCTTCCGCAACTCCGCAGTTCGCGGATACCACCACCACGCCGGCGGGCAAGGTCTCCAACGGTAAGGTACAGATCCGGAAGGATCTGGCGGCGATCATGGCGGAACACCATATCCCCTATGTGGGCCAGACCACTTTTACAGCCAACTTTAAAGATCTGCACACAAAGGCGGAAAAGGCAATTTATACACCGGGCGCCGCTTTCCTGAATGTCCTTACCCCCTGTCCCAGAGGCTGGGGCTATGAGCCTTCAGATCTTATGGACATTTGCAAAGCGGCAGTGGATACCTGTTACTGGCCGCTGTATGAGGTGGTAGACGGAAAGTGGATTTTAACCTATGAGCCCAAGGAAAAACTGCCCATCGAGGACTTCCTTCGCTCCCAGCGCCGTTTCCGCCACCTGTTCAAGCCCGGAAACGAAGAACTGATCGCAGCGTTCCAGCAGGAAGTGGACAGACGATGGGAAGAGTTGCTGGAAAAGAGCCATACCGCTTAAACGTCAAAAACGATGCAGGTCTTAACCTGCATCGTTTTTGATTATATAGATTTGGCTTAGGCAAAATAGGCTATCACTCAAATGCCTCCATTATGAATGCTGTGGTCTCAGTAAGCGCCTCCTCAAGCTTGTTTTTAAGCTCCTCTGCAAGATTGGATTCCATTCCTCTTGCATTGATTGTAAATGTAACCGTCTTCGTTCCGCCGTACTCGCCTTTACCGGCAAGAACCAGAGTCGCTTTGCCCTTCTTATCATTCTTGCTGTAGGAAATAATATCGTATTCATCCTCTTCTATCGGATTGCCCTTGTAGGTCACGGTCAAATCAGACTTCTCCAATTTTGTACCGTACTGGCTAAAGAACTGCTTTTTCTGAGGATCAATCGTTACCTTAGCTTCACTAATCAGCTTGCCGGTGATTCTGAAACTAAATTCCTTCTCTTCACCCGCTTCTCCCACAACATAATCAGAACCGCTCAGTGTGATAATGACCTTCGCTTCATGGCTTTGCCATTCGTCCGTTATTTCTCCGATATCCTCTTTCCTATTGGATTCATACGCTACCGTATAATCCTTGTTCTTCGTAAGCTTCTTGCCGTTGTCATATACGACCGGATTAGGTGTGTACTGAGCCTTCTTGCTGCTGTACTTCATATCCGGAACATCTACGGTAATCTCACCGCTGCTCCATGATTTCGGCTCGATCACCAATTTAACCGCATTCTTCAGGCTTCCTTTGAAATTACCTTTACCTGCAATACTGATCCATGCCTTCTTATTTTCGCTGGTAGTATTCTTATTGCCTGTATAAGTCAGCTTATAATCCCGATCTTTTACCAATCTCCTGCCTTCATAGATAAGTTCTACATCCGGCGTAGCGCCTGCACGGTTCTGCTTTACGGTAATTATTTGACTCTGCACCATATTTTCGGTCAGCGTAACCTTCTCAATCGTAAAGTTCTTCTTGATCGTACCGCTGTATTTGCCCAGACCGGTGATTGTCATCGTTGCCGTACCTGCATTTACATTCTTCGCATACGTGATCCTGTAATCTTCATTCTTCTCCAAAAGAGCATCAGATTCGGATGTCTTATCTCTCAACACAGGGCTCTGGTATACGCTTTTACCCGTATAAGGTCTCTTTGTCTCAAAACCGGTAATATCAATCGTCTTTGTCGAGAACGTTTTTCCTTTAATGGTAAAAGTCTTACGTACGCTTCCCACATACTTGCTGTCTGTCCCTGCAGTGATCACCACACTGGCAGTTCCGACCTGCCTGTTATCTTCATAGGAAACCGCATAATTAACAGTACCATCCTCTTCTTCCTGTGGAATAACCTTACCTTTCAGCTTCACGACGATCTGTGACTCTTCAAACTTGACCTCTTTTCCATCGTCATAATCCAGAGATTTCGGAATCGTCACTGCCGCTTTGCTTAAAAGATCCTTATCCTTTACAACCTTGCACGTTAATTCTGTCTCTCCGTCATAATTACCCTTCATGGTAATCTTGATTTTGTAAGTACCTTCTTCTTTCGCTTTCTGTACCTCTGCAGCCTGCCCCTGCTCTGATCCGTCGTCAAAAGTGATCACCTGTGTATAATCGTTCTTTGTGCCCAGTTTTTTCTTGCCATCTTTCACGGTCACAGCGATATTCTGCTCTTTTCCGTTATAAATGATATATTCAGGAGCTGTGATCGTCAGTTCGGCAATCTTCTTAGGCTGAATCGTGAAATGACCCGTAATTGTCTCACTGTAGTTTCCTTTTCCTTTGATGATAACATCCGCAGGTCCGGCTTTCGTATTATTCTTATAGCTTACCGTATAATCCTTCTTCGGTGTCAACAGCTTCGCATCATCGTATACCTGTACATCCGGTTTGATCGCTTTGCCCGTGTAAGTCTGTGCAGGAATCTCCTTAAACCAGATGCCCTTATAAGCCGTAGGCGCAAAGTCAACCGCCGTCTTATCGGTAGTCACTACCTTGAATTCATCGTAGTAAAGAGTTGTACTCAACGGGAACTCTACTCCCTCTTTTGCAATTGCATTGCACCAGAGTCCGATGCTCTCAATCTTGCTCGGATCTAATTTTGCATCCTTACTATCTCTTCCCACAAAGGCACTGAAGGGAATCGTTACCTTTACAGGAAATCCGTTTGCCGCATTGGTCGTGTAGTCGTCAAATTCCTGCAAATAGACCTCAAACACCTGATTGCCTGCTGTTGTAACCTGTACTACGATCTTCTGTCCGTTTGACTCGGGGATCGTGTAAAACTCAAGCGCATTTCCCTTACTCCAATCAGCATTTAAGCTCTTCGTAGCTCCTGCATATGCATCGGATGCCGCCAGCGTAATATCCATCTGCAAACCATAGTCTCCGCCAAAGACCTTCTCCGAATCATTTGTCAAAGACAGATTGATTTCACTGCCGGAAGCCTTATTTGTCGCCCATGCAAGCCCTAACTGCTGACTGTTACCGTTGTAACCCTCAAAATCCTCGGGCGCCATATTATCCTGCACCGCTTCAACCATATTGAATCTGGCCGTAATCTCTGATATCTTGGCACTATTTACAAGCAAAGTGATCGTTCCCATAGCTTCACCCATACTGATGAGTGCGCTGTCTTTCAGGTCTGCTTCCCAGACAGCTTCCTGCTCATTGTAAGTTGCCTGAAGGATCACTTCATCAAACTCTGTTGAAACGACAAACTGCACGCTGAGATCTTCCGCCTCAAGATCAACTCCTGATACTTTCGCTGCTATGCGTGTTTTCGGATCCTTTTCATCAGGAAGAATCCTGTCACCAGACTGAGGCGCTATAAAATAACCGGACACGTCGTTTTCCTGCGTCGTATTGGTAACACCGCTTACCTTCTTATACTCGCTGTTCATATCTGTTGCAAAAACACTTCTGCCATCATTATAGAACTTGATGAATTCATCCATCATCTCATGTCCATGAAGATAGCCGTCGTCCTTCTTCTCTACTGCATAAGGAAGATAGAAGCTTTCGCCTTCATTAGAGCCAAAATTCGCCCATACCAGGAAATAGCTCACGCCATCGTCACCAATCTCATCGAGCAGTTGCATGTACCAATCCATAACCTTGTTTCCGGTAAGCTGCAAAGCTATATCTTTCCCCGCTGCATTCTTGTCGGCCACACCAGTCTCTGTGATGGCATATAATTTATTGTGTGCTGTTGCAAAATCTCTTAAAATTGTATTCTGCTTTTTGATGCTCTGCAGATAACCTGCTTCATTCTCCTGTGAAGGATTAGAATGATACAAGTCATATCCGATCATATCGACATAAGCATCGCCCGGATATCTTGCACTGTACTCACTGACGTTTGCCGCCTCACTGCCGGGTCCGTATACATAAATTATGTTATGAACATTCTTGGTCTCTTTCAGATAATCTACCGTATAACGGTACAGATTAATATATGCCTGCTCGTCACAGAACGCGGCGCCCCACCAGAACCAGCTTCCCGTATTCTCATGAAGCGGTCTGAACAGGATGGTAATACCGTCACCTTCCACGGCTTTCGCATAATCTGCAATCAGATCCAGATAATCCGTGTAGAGGTAGTTCAAGTCCTGACCGGGCATGATCCTCGACACAATATTACCACTTGTGGTGCCCGGTGTATAACCGGAGAAGTTGTACTGCTTACTGCCGTCAGCTGCTTTCCAATATCCTAATGTCTCACTGGTGGTTCCGCCCGAGGCTTCGAAGTTCTTAACTCTCTGATCGATCACCTCAAAGTTCGGCATATGCGCAGATAAAGTGATGATAGCGCCTTCTGCCGCCGCTTCTCTTGTAATCCCTGCCACTTCGGCAATTCTCTCCGCTTCCGGTGCATCCCACGCAGAGGCCTCGTTACCTGTAAGAGACAACGTATCAATACCGACAACGCCCGCTATACTGCCCGTCAGATCCTTGGTGTCAGAATTCGCGAAATCGTCACCCTTACTCCCTGCCTTGTGATGCGTATCATTCTGATGCCCGAAGATCACACTGTCAGACTCTCCGACAGCCTTCAAATATGCATACAGATTCTTAGTTGCATCAATAGCCTTGGCATCTACCATCGCCACCTCTTCGGCAATGGCAACCTTCTTTCCGCTCGCCGTCTGAATACTTCTTCCGGCGTCAACTACCTGAATTCCGGCTCCTTTCTTGGGAAGGATCGTGGAGTCCACATAAACATCCTCTGCGTCAACCTTCGTAAACCTCATATTGTCGAGATATACATCTCCTACGAAGTCTGTATTCTGGCCCACAAAACCAAAAGTCAGATTCTGGAAGGTTCCAGACGGGAATCTGTTATTCAGTACAAACTCCGCCTTATAATAGCCTTCTAATCCCGGAATATTTGCCGGTTCACCTGCAGGTAATGCAGCATTACTGTCAATTTTCGGACTGTTGGCAAATAACTTAATGGCAAAGCTGCCCGCTGCCGGTTTATAATATATATCCGCCTTAAAAGCATTATATCCCTGCAGCGTATCCACGGTATCCGGATGGGTATATTCAAACTTCGCCTCGCTCCAGGACTGACTCGCATCCTTAGAATAGTCCATTGTAGCAACTAAATACTTCTTGCCGCCAATCGTCTTATTCGCGATCTTGCTCTCTCCCGTATACTGATAAGCATCTTCAGAAACTGTCCACGCCGATTCATCCAGCTCCAAGAACAGATCTTCTGTGGGCTCGGGAATATCGCTGCCGGATTCGTTCACAGCCCAGACTTCAAGGTTATCCAGATACAGATCACCTTCATAAGTGCTGCCTGATCCTGCGAAACACGGGATGACTGCCTGAATAGGGGTGATATCCTCAAACGCATACGGTTTATTAGCTCCTGCCTCATTATCCCATGTCTCAAAGTCGGTCATGTCGATTTCTACATGTACTTTTTTATAACCCGGTACACTTGCATCTTCTACCAGATCAGTCGTCTTTAACTCCGGAATTGATTTAGCAGAAGCCCATGTCCAGCTACTCCCACAAGATAATGCCGCTTGCGCTTTCATGGAATCAAAGCCTTCTCCCGCTTTATCTGCCGGGAAATATACATCATAGCTCATGACTACTTTCTCAGTAATCTCTTTTTCATAAGGCGTTGCTAAATTAAACTGCGCCTTAAAAATATCGTCCCAGCCGCTTCCGGATAAGTTGACAGAATACTTCACTGCCTTATTTTCTCCGACAAGCGTTGCAAGCGTCGGAGATGCTCCCGTTACATTCTCCGCCAAAATCTTTTCAAGACTTTCCAGAGAATCAAAGTTATTCTTATAGATCAAGTCTCCTTCTATTGGGTCTTCTTCGCCCGGTTTATCGTCACCATCTGTAACACCCACCGCCTTAACCTTCAAATTATCAAGGTAGATATCTCCTTTGTATTTGCTTGTATTCCCTGCCAGGCACGGAATGACTGCTTTGATTGGTGTGATATCCGCAAATGGATAATCTTCATCCTTGCTCGCGGCACTATTCCATGTCTTAAAATCATTCATATTAATTTCAACATGAAATACTTTATAACCTGCTACATCCGAATTTGCGGCCCATTGCGCTGTTGCATAATCAGAACCCTGTTTCCCTGTAACCCAAGTCCAGCTTGTTCCGCTCTTCAATCCGCCCATAGCTGTCATTGTTCCGAAACCTTCCCCAACACTACCCTCAGGGAAATACAGGTCATAGCTCATGACAACCTTATCTCTGATTGTTTTCGCATATTCCTCTTTAAGGTCAATCTCCATTTTAAAGATATCCGCCCATGCACTGGTTCCGGATAAATCAGCAGTTATCTTGATTGCCTTATTGCCATCTGCAAGTTGCGCCAGTTCTACAAGCGCTTTGCCGTCTTCATCTTTAGACACATCACCGAATTCACTGCCTGACATATTCACAACGTCTTCGAGCTTTTCCACAGCATCGAAATCATTCGTATAGATATCTTCCTCATCAGTGGGTTCCTCTGGTTCTTCATTTCCGGGATCATCAGAAGAAGTATCCTTTAAAACCACGTTATCAAGATACAATTTCCCTTTATAAGTACTGCCATTACCCGCCAAGCAGGGAACAACAGACTGAATAGACGTAATATCAGCAACATCCCAGCCTGTTTCGCTGTTCATGTCCAATACAACATGGAATTTGCTGTAACCTTCTATCTCATCCGTAACCAAATCTGACTCGCCTAAATCCAGCAAAACATTTTTGCTGCTTTCCGTCCAAGCATACTCACTTCCGACTTTCAATACAGCTTTTGCTGCCATCTTACCAATTTCATTTGTACTATCGCCCTCATCTGTTTCGCTGTCGCCTGTGCTATCATCCACGACATCCGGGAAATATACATCAAAGCTCATGCACATCTTTTCAGTGATTACATCTGTATATGCCGGAGATAAAGATAAGTCGGCCTGGAAAATATCCTTCCATTTTCCTTCCGAGTCCGACAGATCCACATCATATTCAATGGCCATATTCCCATCGGCTAACTTTACAACGCTACCCTTAGCCAGCTCTGTCCCTGCCTCCTCAGAATTAAAGTAATTCTCATAAATAATCTTACCTTCTACGTCTTCCTCCGTATCAGCTTGTACCTTAGTATCTTTCTTATTTACCGAAGGCTTGTCTTCTTTCTGATCCTTCTTATCTTTCTCATCATCACCCTTGCCATCGGATTCATCTTCCTGATCCGCACCTTCGTCCTCCATCTTTGAGTCCTCATCAGGGGCATCTGCATTTTCTCCCTCTGTCTCGTCGGAAACATTTTCGTCTGTCGAGCTTCCGCCTGCCGAATTGTCCTGCGAGGAATCATCATCTTTGGAACCCCCATCCTCCAACTTTTCGTCTTGGGCTTTTCCCTCTTCCGTCTCGTCCGCTTCCGCCACTTCCGTAGGATTTTGTTCCGTTGTATTCTCCTGAACATTCATTCCTACTTCCTGTGCCATAGCCGTGACAGAAAACTGAGGAATCGAAGTTGCCATAATAGATGCCGCCATCGCAATGGACAGGGTTCTCTTAAAAATTCTTCTGATTTTTCCTACCACCATACTCTACCTTCTCCTTTCTTAAATATAAAATAGCACTACACAAATCGTATAACTTAAAAATAACATAATTTTTACTTAACTAACATTGACTTTTTAGCTAAATATAAAAG
>CAMWMO010000034.1 GCA_947175305.1 uncultured Lachnospiraceae bacterium | reverse complement strand
GAACAATAGAACCATGTGGTGCTTGCCACATGGTTCTTTTTGTATAGAGGAGGAATGAGACATGATAAAAACCCTAGCAGCACAGGTAAAAGAATACAAAAAGGCTTCCATCATGACGCCTATATTTATGATTCTGGAAGTGATCTTCGAGACCCTGATTCCGTTTCTGATGGCGTCCATCATCGACGATGGCGTGGAGGCCGGTAATATACGGCATATCTACGCGGTGGGTGCGGCGATGATCGTGATGGCGTTATGCGGCCTTTTCTGCGGCACGATGGGCGGCAAATACGGTGCCAGAGCGTCTACGGGTTTTGCGAAGAACTTAAGGCAGGCCATGTTTGAGAACATTCAGACCTTCTCCTTCGCAAGTCTGGATAAATTCAGTACGGCGGGTCTGGTCACCAGACTGACCACGGATGTGACGAATATGCAGAACGCCTATCAGATGGTTCTGCGGATCTGCTTTCGGGCGCCCGTCAGTATGATCTGTGCCATGTCCATGGCTTTTCTGATCAATGCAAGACTTGCGAGCGTCTATCTGACAGCGGTGCTTGCGCTCGGCGTGGTTCTGTTTCTTATTATCCGGGGCGCCAATAAGTATTTTAAGCAGGCTTTTCCGAAGTATGATGAGTTGAACGCTTCCGTGCAGGAGAATGTAAGCGCCATCCGCGTGGTGAAGGCTTACGTCAGGGAGGAGCATGAGACAAAGAAATTCAAGAAGGCCAGTCAGGGAATTTATGATATTTTTCTGAAAGCCGAGAAGCATGTGGTTCTGAATATGCCGGTCATGATGTTTACCGTCTACGGCTGTATCATGCTGATCAGTTGGCTGGGAGCAAAGCAGATCGTGCAGAGCACCCTGACCACAGGCGAGTTGATGAGCCTGCTTACATACTGTATGAATATACTGATGAGTCTGATGATGGTGGCCATGATCTTTGTCATGTTGAGTATGAGTATTGCCAGTGCGGAGCGTATCTGCGAGGTACTCAACGAAAAGAGCGATCTGACAAATCCGGAGAATCCTGTCTATGAGGTGCCAAACGGTGAGATCGAGTTTCGGCATGTGCGCTTTTCTTACCATAAGGAGAGCAGCGAGGCAGTTTTACATGATATTGACTTAAAGATACACGAAGGGGAGACCATCGGCATCATCGGCGGCACGGGCAGTGCAAAGACCAGTCTGGTTAATCTGATCAGCCGTCTCTACGATGTGACGGATGGGGCGGTGCTTGTAGGTGGCAGGGACGTCAGAGAGTACGATATAGAGACTCTCAGAAATCAGGTAGCGGTGGTGCTGCAGAAGAATGTACTCTTTTCCGGTACGATTCTGGAAAATCTGCGCTGGGGCGACGAAAACGCCACGGAGGAAGAGTGTAAACGTGTGTGCCGGCTTGCCTGTGCGGATGAATTTATAGAAAAGATGCCGGAAGGATATCATACCTATATAGAGCAGGGAGGCACCAATGTCTCCGGCGGACAGAGGCAGAGGCTGACGATCGCCAGGGCTCTTCTGAAAAAACCGAAGGTGCTGATCCTGGATGATTCCACCAGCGCGGTGGATACTGCTACGGACGCAAAGATCAGAAAGGCATTTGCGGAGGAGATTCCCCAGACCACGAAGCTGATCATTGCCCAGCGCGTGGCCAGTGTCATGAACGCGGACCGCATCATTGTCATGGATGACGGGCGGGTGCATGGTTTTGGCACCCATGAGGAATTACTGAAAGATAATGAGATTTACAGGGAAGTGTATGAGTCGCAGACAAGCGGCGGCGGAGACTTTGACGAGCAGAAAGGAGGTGCAGAATAATGCCGGGACCGGGAAGAAGAATGCAAGGCGGAAAAAGAATAGAGAATCCGGGGAAGGTATTCAAACGCCTGATGAGATATGTGGCGAAGAATTACGGTATTCATCTGGTAGTAGTGGCGGTGCTGATCTTCGTGAGCGTGATCGCCAATGTGCAGGGCACCATGTTTATTCAGAGTCTGATCGACGATTATATTGCACCCATGCTCACACAGGACAGCCCGGACTTTTCACCTCTGGCAGGTGCCATCGCGCGTGTGGCGTGCTTTTATTTGATCGGTGTGGCGGCCTCCTATGCCTGGAACCGCATTATGATCAATGTGACCCAGGGGACGCTCCGCAATGTGAGAGACGATCTGTTTTCCCATATGGAGACACTTCCGATCAAATATTTTGACACCCATTCACATGGTGATATTATGTCAACCTATACAAACGACACTGAGACCTTGCGGCAGATGATCAGCCAGAGTATGCCGCAGGTGTTCAACAGTGCGATCACCATTGTGAGCGTGCTGATCAGCATGATCATCTTGAGCGTGCCGTTGACGGTGACGACGCTCCTTATGGTGGGTATCATGCTTGTGGTAACGAAGAAGGTCGCAGGTCTAAGCGGCAGATATTTCCTGGAGCAGCAGAAGAATCTGGGGAAGGTCAACGGTTACATCGAGGAGATGATGAACGGACAGAAGGTGGTTAAGGTATTTAACCACGAAGAGAAAAACATAGAGGAGTTTAAGACCCTGAACAACGCACTCTTTGAGAGCGCGGACAAGGCGAACTATCTGGTCAATATCGTAGGGCCGGTCAATATGCAGCTCGGCAATGTGAGCTATGTGGTTTGTGCCATTGTGGGCGGAGCGTTGGCGCTCTCCGGCATGACGGGACTGACCCTGGGCAAGCTGGCAAGCTTCCTGACCTTCAATAAGAGCTTTAATATGCCGATTAACCAAGTGAGTCAACAGTTTAACTCCATCGTCATGGCGATGGCGGGCGCGGAGCGTATCTTTAAGATGATGGATGAGGCGTCCGAGGTGGACGACGGCTATGTGACGCTGGTCAATGTGCGGGAGGAAAACGGAAAACTCTTGGAGACGCCGGAGCGCACGGGCCGCTGGGCATGGCGGCATGAGCATCAGGCCGACCACACTGTGGATTACGTGGAGCTTACGGGCGATGTGGTTTTTGATGGGGTGGATTTCGGTTACAATGACGATAAGATGGTACTGCATGACGTGAAGCTCTATGCCGAGCCCGGACAGAAGATCGCGTTCGTCGGTTCCACCGGTGCTGGTAAAACCACGATCACCAACCTGATCAATCGCTTCTATGATATTCAGGACGGAAAGATCCGCTACGACGGCATCAATGTGAATAAGATCAAAAAGGCGGATCTGCGCCGTTCTCTGGGAATCGTGCTGCAGGATACCCATCTCTTTACAGGGACGGTCATGGAGAACATCCGTTACGGAAAGCTGGACGCTACTGATGAGGAGGTGCGTGCGGCGGCGAAGCTTGCCAATGCGGACAGCTTTATCAGAAGGCTTCCGGAAGGATATGAAACGGTACTTTCCGGGGATGGGGCAAACTTAAGTCAAGGACAGAGGCAGCTCTTAGCCATTGCCCGGGCAGCCATCGCGGATCCGCCGGTGCTGATTCTTGATGAAGCGACCAGCTCCATCGATACCCGTACCGAGCGCATCGTGCAGGACGGTATGGATAAGCTGATGAAGGGCAGGACCACCTTTGTGATCGCCCACAGGCTCTCCACGGTCATGAACTCAGACTGTATCATGGTCTTGGAGCAGGGACGGATCATCGAGAGAGGCACTCACGAGCAGCTGCTTGAGGAGAAAGGGAAGTATTATCAGCTCTACACCGGGAATGCGATCACGGCGTAGAGGGGAAAAAGAAAAAAAGAAAAATTTGGATTGATATTTTATGCTTTATGTCATATAATATGAACATAAGAAGAGCAACCGCCCACAAAGTGGTTAGCCTTCCTATATGCTTATAATAATAAGCCTACCTGATTTGGCTAAGAAACAAGGTAGGCTTATTTATTTTTGCTTGTTGTTCCTATCTATGTAGGCAAGCAGTGCAATAAGAAAAAATCCAAAAAGAATCAGGCAAGATATTTTACTACACTTGATTTAAAAGGGAAAGTATAATATTATAAATTGTAGTAAACAATTGACAGCATTCGACAAAAGTAGTATATTATTGATGACTATGTACTATAGTCGAATGCCCGCACAGATAAAAACGGAGGAAACCATGAAAAAGGTTGTTAGCGTGTCGGAGGCAGAGATGGAAGTGATGGAGAAGCTGTGGGATCAGGAAGGCGGCATTAAGCAGTCACAGCTCCTTGCATTGTTTGAGGCAGACGGAAAGGTTTGGAAGCGTCAGACCCTTAATACTTTCCTGTCAAGGCTGGAGAATAAGGGATTGGTCAAACGGGAAAACAGACTGGTGGAACCCTTATATGGCAGAGAAGAGTATGGAAGCATACAGATGAAGGCGACGATCGACCGGATGTATGGGGGGAAGCTGAGTAAATTCGTGGCGGCGTTTGTGAAGGACAATGCCATTGAAGACAGCGAAGCGGAAGAACTGATCCGAATCTTGGAGAAACACTAGGAGATCGAATGGAATATATTCTGGTGATGTCCCTTTCGGGAAGCACGATGACGATTCTCTATCTGCTTGCGAAATATCTGTTGCGGGATAAGATTTCAGCCAGAATGCATTATCTGCTGGCCAAGGCGGCTGTTCTGTACTACCTGATCCCATTGCCGTTTCTGAAAAGCTGGTATATGAAAATCATAAGTATGGTTATGCCCAAGGAGCGGGCGGAAAGTGTGCAGGTAACGCTGCGATGGACGAATTATGTACTGCGCAGTGAAGAGAAGATGTATCTCAATATCTACGCTAAGCTCCAGATTACGGCGATCATTGTATGGTTGACGGTTGCCTGTCTTTTGCTGTTACGGGAGGTATGGGAATATCTGCAGACGATCCGTTGGTTTGTTAAACATGCTGACCGGAACATGACGGAGTCTCAAAGTGCGGTGTTGAAATCGCTGAAAGAAGAGTATCGGATCAAGCGCAATATCCTGCTGTTTCAAGGAGAGGACGGAGCGCCTACGATAACCTTTGGAATTTTCAGACCGATCATTCATTGCGGCAGACCTGTGGGAAGTCGGGAAGCGGAATTGCTGATCCGCCATGAGATGGTACATATCAAGCGTTGGGACGTTCTCTGGAAAGTGCTCATACAGTTTGTAAAGTTCCTCCACTGGTGGAATCTGTTCATGTGGGCTCTCTTTAATGATTTCGAGCGCGTCAGCGAATGGGCTTGCGATGAGACGGTGATGGAGGGCAGATCGGAAGGGGAAGTAGATGAATATCTGCTCCTGCTTATTGAGGAAGCGCGGGACAGCGGCAAACCAAAGAAATCGAAGGTACCGAAACTGCGGTTCAGAGCCGGTTTTGGAGATAATGCGAAGAAACTAAAGGAAAGGATGGATAATCTGATGAGAAGAAAGAAATGGAACAAGGTGGCGGCGGTTACACTGGTGACAGTGCTGGCGTTTGCCAATTCGATGACGGCGTTTGCGTATAGGGATACGTTTCATGAGATTGCGTCAGAGGGTACCTCACAGGAGGAGATAGAGGAATGGTTGGACAAGGACAGTCTCATGTTTGTTTCTGACGAGGCAGGACAGGAAGAAATACAAGTCCTCGATGTCTTTGAAGAACTGGAGATACGATATGATAACCAGTTTATCGATGAGGAGGGAAATATTTATCCAATCACGGAGCCGGTTCAAAGAGGATGCAGCCATGATTATGTTTCGGGGACGTTAACAGATCATGGAAAAACTTCAGGAGGAGGCTGTGTGGTAACGGAGTATCGTGCACAGAGATGTAGTAAGTGTGGTACCGTGATACGGGGCGAAAAAATAAAAACTATTACATATGAAGTTTGCCCGCACTGATAACGCGGGACGGAAGAGAACTGATTTCTTCCGAGAAACCGGAAAACAGTATGATGCGTATTACAGCCGAGCAGGCTGTTGAATAAAAAACAGTGTAGAAGGGGAAGTGATAAGCGGCTGCGGTTTGTAGCCGCTTATTGTATTTCTTGGGGAGAAATCTGTTATTTACCAAACAGATCTGCATGCGTACCGGTTGCGGTAGCTGAGAGGATGAGAGTATCCTCATAGATTTGGTACATAAGCAGCCAATCAGGCTCGATGTGGCACTCTCTGAAATCCTGCAGATTTCCCGTCAAAGAATGATCCTTGTACTGAATTGGCAGAGGATTACCGCTTGCCAATAGTGAAAGCACATTGACCAGTTTTCCCAGATCCTTGCCCCTCTTTTGCATCAATTTTGCGTCTCGTTTCATACGGTTTGTGTAGACGATCTTGTACATGCATTAATCCTCCAGCATGGATGCGACAGCATCTTCGGCATTATCGAAAGGACCGTTCAGGTTTCTGCGGAATCTACTGTCATATACGGCTTCCTGAAGCGAATAAGAAGGGTTTTTGTGCTGTACGGAAAAAGGAATACCAGCGTTTTCTATAGACGCATTCAAAAAAATGCGTATCGCCGTGGATGTGTCCAATCCAAGACTGGAAAACAAGGTATCTGCTTGTTTTTTTAACATGTCATCAATACGAATTTGTAATGTAGCCATAGTACACCTCCATTGATTTTGCACTAGTATTGTATCATATAAGTAATGTCTGGACAATGTCAATTTATCGCGGAGAGGAATATTCTTGCCATTTCTTTTCACCTATCTTATAATTTGACTACAGATATAAGTCAAATTAGGGCACAAAAGAAAGGGGAACTATAAAGTCATGGCTAAAAAGAACACAAAGGGTATCATTATCGGTGTCATCGCTGCTTGTGCTGCCATCGGCGCACTGACGCCGGACAAGGAAGCGGAATCCACAGAAGTATCCGTTCCGGCTTATCAGGCGGAGTACGACATTGACACGGAAGATTCCATAGATGATTCCACCCCGGATGAAGACGCTGCCAAAGCGGAAGAGGAGCGACTTGCCAAAGAAGCGGAGGAAAAAGCCGCTAAAGAGGCAGAAGAGAAAAAGCAGGCCGAGGAGCAGGCTGCCAGAGAAGCTGAAGAACAAAAGGCTGCAGAAGAACAAAAACTATTGGCATCACAATCTGAAAAGACCGCTCTTCAGGAAACAAGCGTAGCTGCACAGTCCGAACCTGCTCAACCGCAAGAAACCGCTGTTGTGGAAGAGCCTTCGGCCCCCGAGGAGAGCACGCCTACACCCGTAGGTGAAATGGTATGGCTTTCCGCTACCGGAGATAAGTATCATAGCATAAACAACTGCGGAAGAATGAATCCCAACAAGGCCCGACAGGTTTCTTTGGAAGATGCGATTAGCGACGGATATGGTAGGTGCAGCAAGTGCTGGTAGGGGTTCCGTATGAATGGATGCTCTTGGAATATTGCAATCTTTTTTTGCATATGCTATAATGCCGATAGGCAAAAATGAAGTCAGTGGATCTATGTGTTCACAAGCGAAAACCCCGGAGTAGCGGCTCCGGGGTTTTCATTTGGGCTAGTTGTCATGGTTATTGCCGTCTAACCACTTGATGATGTAGTGGCAAGCTACACCAGCCATAACGGCAATTAAAAATGAAGCCAATATTTCCATGTGTTCACCCCCTTTCCGTTGCCGGATTGGGTTTGACAACAAAATTATTATATCATCTGTTCTTAACCTTTGCATCTCACTGCTGACTTTTGACAAACTTTTTTATTGGCTGCACTCGGAAAGAAAGTAGGGTTTAGGGCTTGCAGTTTTCTGCAGGCCTGTTATAATATTTCATAGTATAGTAATCCGATAGGGATAATGACATTCAAAAGAGGGAGTATACAACATATGGCGGAGAGAAATTTGGATTTTGACAGAGAGATAGACAGACACGGAACGGGGTGTATCAAATATGATTATGCGGTGGAGCGCGGCATGCCGGAGGATGTGCTGTCGCTCTGGGTGGCGGATATGGACTTTGAGACCTCTTCCTATGTGCAGGACGCTCTGCGGGAACGGTTACAGCATGGCGTTTTTGGTTACACTGAGGAGGTGCCGGGGTACTTTGAGAGTGTGAGCGGCTGGATGCTTAAGCATCACAATTGGAAGGTGGAGAAGCCTTGGCTTGTCAAGACGCCGGGGGTGGTCTTTGCGCTGGCGATGGCGGTGCAGGCTTACACGGAGCCGGGGGACGGCGTTCTCATACAGCAGCCGGTGTACTATCCCTTTGCGGGGGTGATCCGGGATAACGGCAGAGAGGTGGTAAGCAACAGTCTTTCTCTGGGCGAGGATGGCCATTACCATATTGATTTTGAAGATTTTGAGAAGAAAATCACAGAGCATCGGATCAAGCTCTTTTTCCTGTGCAATCCCCACAATCCGGTGGGAAGAGTGTGGAAGAAGGAAGAGCTTGAGAGGCTGGGAGATTTGTGCGTGAAGCATCGGGTGACTGTGGTCAGTGATGAGATCCATCAGGATTTTGTTTTTCAGGGGAAGCATCAGGTGTTTGCAAATCTGAAAAAAGAGTATGCGGATATTTCTGTCACCTGCACCGCACCCAGCAAGACCTTTAACCTGGCTGGAC
>CAMWMO010000033.1 GCA_947175305.1 uncultured Lachnospiraceae bacterium | reverse complement strand
TCTATGCAAGCCATATCTATCAGAGCGTTGCCCGCTATAAATTCCCTGAAGGAGATCCCTCCCCGGAGATCAATGAATACAAAAAGCCGATCCTGAAAATGTGATCTGCACATTTCTCTAGGCAGGACTCAACACCTCGTTTATCCTGCTTGTGATCCTGTCTTTCACCAGCTCGGCGATCTCCACCGTGGTCATGCCCTGGTATTCCTCGTAGGGGATTGCCTTCAAAAAGTGAACCTGTGTCTCCACCTTTCTGAGCGTCCACTCCTCGAACACCTTATAGGAATCGATCAGAGCCACCGGCACAATGGGCACTCTGGCTTTCATGGCGCTCTTAAAGCAGCCCGGCTTAAATTCTCCCACGGTATTGTGATTATGGAAATAACCGCCCTCCGGAAAGATGATGAACCGCCGGCCCTTTTTCGTATCTTCAGCCAGCTCCTTGATGATCCTGATAGACTGTCTGGTATCATCCTTTTTCAAACGCTTTCCCTGTACCAGATCGATAAACTGCTTGACTAAAATCCCGTGGGATTTAGCGTCATCGATAACAACTGAACAGGGCTTATCATGGGAGATCATGATCCCCAGCGCATCATATTTTCCCTGATGATTGGGACACATGATGTAACCGCCCTCCAAGGGAAGATTCTCCGCGCCGTATTTTTTGGTCGTGATATGTCCCGCCCGCATCATACGCCGGATTGCCAGTCTGGCATAATCATAGCAGCGCTCCTCGCCGTAACGGTCCGCGTGCCTTGCTATATATTCCATTTTCGGTATCATATAGATCCTTGGCAGATTCCACAAGATCACTTTCACAAAACGTAACATACTTCTCTCCATCCATTTCCGTTACTTCTCACATCAGAGGTGACAACAGTTTTAGCAGCGGGCCTATTATGTTAGTTTTCACAAACTCTTCCTTACACCACGCCAGCGTGATCTCCTCCGATACAGTAAAGGTCTCCTCCATATCCTTTTTCAGCTCCTCCACTGCTTTTGCCCGATACAGAAACACCCCGCACTCAAAATGATGGTAGAAGCTCCTGTAGTCAAAATTGATCGTGCCGATAACCGCCGTCTCATCGTCCGACAGCACGCATTTCGCATGAAGGAATCCGGGGGTATACTGGTAAATTCTTACGCCCGCCTCGATCAGATTCTGATAGTTCGATTGGGTCAGCCAGTAGACAAATTTCTTATCCGGCACGCCGGGCGTCACAATCCTCACATCCACGCCTCTCTTCGCAGCAAGCTTTAAGGCTGTGACCATCTCATTGTCCGTGACCAGATAGGGCGTATAAATATAAACATACCGCTTCGCGTAGCCGATCATATTCAGATAAACATTCTCCCCCAGGATCTCATTGTCAAAGGGCGTGTCCCTGTAAGGCTGCACATAGCCCATGCCCGGCGTCTTTTCCGGGAAAGCATGATAATATCTGGTATAATCCTCCTCCGTATAGCGGGACATATTCCACATCTGTAAAAACATCACCGTGAAATTCCAGACGGCCTTTCCCTCGATCCGTATCCCCGCATCCTTCCAGCGTTCCCCGTAGGGGTGCTTGTAATTGATATATTCGTCGGCCATATTGATGCCGCCGGTGTAAGCGGCTTTGCCGTCGATGACCACGATCTTCCGGTGGTCTCTGTTGTTTAATACCAGAGACATAAAGGGCACCAGCCGGTTAAAGGCCACGCACTTGATCCCTCTTTTTTCAAGGCTCCTGTCATAATTCTTGGGCAGCAGGAATACGCTTCCCACGTCGTCGTAGATCAGGCGTACCTCCACGCCCTCCTTTGCCTTGCGCTCCAAAATGGCAAGCACCGCATTCCACATTTCTCCCTCTCCCAGAATAAAGTATTCCAGAAAGATAAAACGCTCTGCCTTCTCCAGATCTTCTAAAAGACTCTCCCAGTAAGGCAGGCCGTCAGGAAAATAGATCGAATCGGTACCGTCCCATACCGGCGTCGCCGCATAGTCGTATATATAACTGTTCTGGTTGGCCACCGTCTGGTCTTTTTCCCGCAGTGCCTGTAACACATCTTCCTCCTGCACCAGACTCTTTTTCACCAGCTTGTCCGTCCGCTCCATGCTGTCCCGCAGCTTTCTCGGCACAACCACATGACCGAAGAACAAATACATCACACCGCCGAAAAGTGGGAAAATCAGGATCGGGATCACCCACGCCAGCTTCACTGCCGGATTGTTCGGCCGCCATATGATATAGACCACAGCCCAAAAAGTGATAAAGCGGAGCACAAAGGCAACCCACAGATAATAGTTTCCCCACTGAAGAAGAGTTACCAGAAAAAGTCCTACCTGCAAAAGCACCAGAAGCGCTGTGATCACCACCCGGTTTAACACCCGCTGTAAAAACTTTCTCATTTCAAAAACCCTCTCACGATCTGCTCTTCCGCTTCCTTCTCCGTAAGTCCCAACGTCATGAGCTTGATCAACTGCTCTCCCGCAATCTTTCCGATGGCCGCCTCGTGGATCAGGTTCGCATCGATATGGTTAGCTGTCAGCTCAGGGATTGCGCTGACGCTGGCCTGATCCATGATAATGGCGTCGCACTCGCTATGCCCATGACAGCTTGCATTGCCCACGATCCGGCTCCTGAAAAGCTGACTGGAATCATCCTTTGCCACTGACCGGGAGATCAGATCCACGCTGGATCCTGCCCCAGCCATATTCACGGTAAAGTCCGTCTCAGCGTGCTGCTTCCCGTGGGTCATGATCTTTTCTTTGATCACAAGAGAAGCTTCCTCCGCCACCTGCGCTCTGGTTACTCTGCTGGTGGAATCTATGCCTTTGATCTGCACCGTCTCCATCTCCAGGGAAGCGCCCTGCGCCAAATGGATCTCGGTGGTGGGATTCATGATCCGCTCCCCGCTTCCGTCCCCGGAACCGTAGTGTTTTTCCACATACCTGACCTTCGCATTCTTCTCTACAAAAAAGCGATGGATCCCGGAATGCTCCGAAGCGGCCGCGCCGCCGTTGTGAATACCACAGCCCGCTATGATCGTAACGTCACAGTCCTCTCCCACAAAAAAGTCGTTGTATACGCTCTCCTTGAGACCGCTCTGACTTAACACCACCGGAATATGCACACTCTCCGCCTTCGTCCCCGGCTTGATGCGGATATCGATGCCGGAGCGGTCCTCCTTGGTGATAATATCGATATTTGCCGTTGTATTTCTCCCTGCCATCTCTCCGTTGGCACGGATATTATATGCGCCCTCCGGCACTTCATGCAAGCCTGCCACCTGCGCAAGCAGCTCCTGTTGTATCGCGTCCACGTCTGCCTCAACCTCACTTCTATGATTTCTATAACTTGTCTGCCAAAGTCTTACAGGGCTGCCCGACTCCCATAAGCGCCGGCATGATCTCGTCCCTGCTTCCCACCTTTTCGATCCTGCCGTCCGACAGCAGTACAATCTGATCGGCAATATTTAAGATCCTCTCCTGATGGGAAATGATCAGGATGGTGCCCTGAACCTCCCGGTGCATTTTTTCAAAGACCCGGATCAGATTCTGAAAGCTCCACAGATCGATCCCTGCCTCCGGCTCATCAAAAATGGATACTTTGCTCTTTCTGGCCATGATCATGGCGATCTCAATGCGCTTCAGCTCTCCGCCGGAAAGGCTTGCATTGATCTCTCGGTTTACATAATCTCTGGCACAGAGCCCCACCTCCGAAAGCATATTACAGATTTCTGATATATCGGTATCTCTGCCTGCAGCGATGGAAAGCATATCCTTCACCGTGATGCCCTTGAATCGGACGGGCTGCTGAAAAGCAAATCCGATCCCCAGTCTGGCACGCTCCGTGATGGATTTATCCGTGATATCAACGCCGTCCAGCAGGATCTGTCCTTCCGTGGGCGTTAAAATCCCCGCCACGATCTTCGCCAGCGTGGATTTTCCGCTGCCGTTAGGCCCCGTGACAGCCACGAACTGATCCTCTATCTTCAGATCAATATTCTTTAGAATCTCTATCTCTTTTCCCTCATCCTCCGCCTGGAAGGATATATTTTTCAGTTCCAGCATAGTCCTCTCTCCCAGCACCTTTACAAACGGCCGCCAATGTATGACACCGGCAGCCGTCCGCGGCGGACCTGTACAGTCCGCTTATTCTGCAATATAAGGCGCGATCGCCGCCTCTACCTCCGCGATCTGCGCATTCGTCTCTAAGATGCGAAATTCCACGTTCTTAGACAGATCCATGGAAAAAATTCCCATGATAGACTTCGCATCGACCACATATCTACCGGTGGCCACATCAAAGTACCCTTCAAACTTTTCGATCGTCTTTACAAATCCCTTTACTCTATCAATAGAGTTTAAGTCTAACTTATAAGTCTTCATATGTCCGACTCCCTTCTCTACGATTTTATTGCATTTTATGAGATTTGTACAGAAGTTTTTATTATTTCACCCGCAGTTCCTCATAGATCCCGCCCAGAAGTTCTTCCGTCAGCCTGACCTCATTGAGTACCGTATACCGATCCTTTCTGGTGTCCGCCGCCCCCAGCCAGGCATCCGTGAAGATCTCTTTTGTGATCCCCCAATTCATCGGATCCATGTCCATCTCATAGGCCTCCAATATCCTCTCCAAAGGCGCCACGTCCCGCCCCTGCAGCCGACAGCTTACCAGACTTCCAAGCGCCACCGCCATGCCGTGGGTAATCTGTATCTCCTTGTGATTTTCTTCCAGAGAATGGCAGAAGAGATGTTCCGATCCGCTGCTCGGTCTGGAATTTCCGGCAATCTCCATAGCAAGTCCGCCAAGCACCAGAGACTGCGTCAGTATCTTGATAAACTCCTTGCTCTTTAATGATTTCTCCTCATTGTAGCAGAGGGAGGTCAGCGCCATGTCGGAAAGCAGATAGGAAAAATCATCCACTTTATTCCCTCTGTGCGCTGCATCCAGCTTCCAGTCATAGAGCGCCGTATATTTGCTGATCGTGTCACCGATACCGGACTGTAGATGGGAAGCCGGCGCTCCCATGATCACATTCACATCCACCACGATTCCCGCCGGGATAGCACACTTTAATGTCTTTCTCGCATCCCCCTCTGTACCCAACACCGCTACCGGCGAAGCCAGACTGTCGTTGCTTAAAGTCGTGGGAACACAAATATAGGGGATCTTCCCCACAAAACCCGCATACTTGGCCACATCCAGCACCTTGCCGCCTCCCACGCCGATGATGACCTCCACATCCTTCATACAGATATATTTCGCCAGCTCCATAGCCTCCTGAAAGCTGCTCTCATCGATCAGATAGAGTTCGCTCTCCGGCAGGTCCTGCTGCATCTCCTCCAGATAGGGCTTCATGATCGGAATGAGGGTTTCCTCCGTGGTGATCACCACTTTCTTCTCCTCGATCCCCGGAATACAGTCCGCCAGAATCTCATTTAGGCGCTCGCAGGCGCCCTCCTCAATGATCAGACAGCTGGGCAGATTAAACTGGTTCATGATTTGTACCTCCGAATTAAAATACCGTTTCTCAGCAGCGTATTGTCAATATAGTGTCTGGAAAAAAGGATCTCTCCCTCTCTTGGGATCTCGATATCCTCCTCCTCACAGTTGATGATGACCTCCACATAATTGTCCACCCATCCCATCTTGTTAAACTCAATGACTCTGGGACGATTGATCTTATTTGGGAAATGGAAATCGCGGTTTCTGAGAAGCGGCTCCTCCATACGCAGATGCAAAAGTCTGCGAATGATATCCGTCCGCTCGTCATAAAGCCCTGCCTCAATCTCCTCCCAGGGCATACAGCGGCGGCAGTCCGGATCATGTCCGCCCTCCATGGCAATCTCCGTCCCGTAATAGATACAGGGCGATCCCGGCATGGTAAACAGCACTGCAAGCTGCTGGAAATACTCGTCCAGATTCTTCACATCACTGCGCAGCCGTTTCGTATCATGGGAGTCCAGCAGATTGAACAGCACATCGTTGGTCTGCTGCATGTAGCGCGTATAGCAGCGGTTTATCGTATATTCAAAATCTTCATTTGTAAGACTTTTATCGATCCAGAAATCCTTAATGCTCTCCCCCAGAGGATAATTCATGACAGAGTCAAACTCATCTCCCCGCAGCCAAGGCATCGCATCATGCCAGATCTCTCCCAGAATATACAGGGAAGGCTTGATCGCCTTCAAGCGGCTGCGAAGCTCTTTACAGAAGGCATGGGACACCTCATTCGCCACGTCCAGTCTGATCCCGTCCACATCATAGCTTTTCACCCAGTTCTCGCAAACCCCGATCAGATAATCCCGCACCTTCGGATTGTTTGTATTCAGTTTCGGCATATTGTCAAAAAAGGCAAACGTGTAATACTGTCCGCTCCAGGCGTTTCCTCCCTCCTCCGCAAAAGGCCACTCGTTCACCATAAACCAGTCCCAATACGGGGACTGGGGTCCCTTCTCCTTCACGTCCAGCCAAGGTTTAAATTCTTTGCCGGAATGATTGAACACCCCATCCAACATCACACGGATCCCTCTCTCATGGGCCTCCTTGACCAGCGTTTTCATAGTCTCCTCGGTGCCAAAATGAGGATCGATCCTGGTATAGTCCGTGGTGTCATACTTGTGGGATGAGGGCGCTTCGTTGATCGGTGTCAGATACAGTCCCGACACACCCAGATCCTTTAAATAATCCAGCTTATTGATGATTCCCTGCAGGTCGCCCCCGAAAAACTCTGCATTGCTCACAGAGCCTTTCACCCGCCAGGGCAGCGTTCCCTCCGGATTGATAGAAGGATCCCCGTTACAGAACCGCTCCGGGAAGATCTGATACCAGATGGTGTCATTCACCCATTCGGGCGTCAACGGAATATCCGCCGGATTCATCCACGGAAAGATAAAGCACTGTCTGCTCCTGCCCTCCAGCGCCATCTGCGCCTCAGACACAAAACCGTCCTCAAAATAAAACCATCTCTCGTTTTCCGTCTGCAATTCAAAATAGTATTTAAGTCTCTTGAAAGGCGGTTTGATGGTGGTGGTCCACCAGAGCTGATTCTTCAGCCGCTTCTTAAAGGGGATGTTGAGCGCCTCTCCGTCCCAGCTCTCCCCGCCGCCCAGGATACCCGATTTAAAGGGATCCCCGTGGATTATGTTCACATACTTTACGTCATACCCCGTCTTAATGTTGATGACAAGCTGCTCCCCGTCTAAGGGATAGCAGTAATTGTCATTTGCTCTGTGATACACCGCATTAAAATCCATACTTACCTTCCTTTCGAGACAGCCGCCTCCGCCTGTAAGAAAACGTTTTCCATTATTATTGTTATCGTACTACCTCTTATCAAAAAAAGCAAGCAGTTTTTCCACTACTCTACAAATACATTCCGAAACGCTCTGTATGTCCGCTTCATCCCTTCCTCAAAGTCCATATAGAGTAATCCAAGCTCCCGCTTTCCTTTGTCATTGTCGCAGAGATGCGTTTCCGCCGCCGTTGCCGGAAAAGGAACCGGTACGCTCTGAGCCGCTGCCTCCGCAACCGTCAGCGGCACCTCCACAAGATCCGCCAGATCCTCCGGCTGCGCCACCGTTTTCAGCATGGCAAAGAAATCGTTGTAGGTGAGGATTTGATCCTGACATAAATTATAAGCCTGCCCGTAAGTCTTCTTATTGCCCAGACACTTAAGGACTGCCTGCGCCGCATCCTTCACATAGACAAACTGAAACTGCCCATCCGCATCCGTGAATCGGGGCAGGGCATGGTTTGCCAGAAGCATACGGATATAGACCGATTCTCTCGGCGCATAGTTGTAGGGGCCGTAAAGGATCGCCGGGCGAAGCACTGTATAGGGAATCCCCCGTCCTTCGCAAGTCTCTCTGATTTCCTTCTCCAGCGCTACCTTGCCCGCAATATAGGCGCCCGCCTCCCCCGCAAGTGTTCTCTTCTCCAGAGGCGTGTCCTCCCTCTTCAACACGTCCGGTTCTCTCTCGTATACGTCCACGGTACTGATCAGAACATACTGCCCGATCTGTCCCGTCATATTCTCCAGAGTCTTCCGCACATCTCCGGGTGTATATGCGCAGAAATCGATAACAGCGTCAAAATCCTCATCGCATACCGCTGTCCTCTCATGCCGGTCACCCTTGATCTGCCTGACTCCGAATTCCTCCATAGAGTAGGTGCCCCGGTTCCACACGGTGACTTGATGCTCCTTCACCGCCTCCATCACAAATACTCTGCCGTAAAAATAGCTGCCGCCGATCACCAGAAGTTTCATTTTTTCCTCCATATGTCGCTTGTTTTTCATCTGCGACAATTATATAAACGGATTATAGTACCGGCTTCCGTCCCAGAATGTCACTGTCAGGTCTATCGCCAGAATCACCACCGCAAAGCCGATGGCAAGCCAGTCGTTCCGTTCCAGTCTGCGCCGGGTATACCAGGTGCGTTTTTCTTCCTTGCCGAAGCCCCTCAGCTCCATAGCGTTGCTGACTGTCTCGATCCGGTTCAGGCTCGATAATATGAGCGGAAGCAGGATTGCCACCGAATTTTTCAGTCTTGTAAAAAGTTTATCCTTTCCCGATAAATCTATCCCTCTGGCCTGCTGCGCCTGACTGATATTCCGATACTCTCTCTGCACATCCGGTATATAACGGAGCGCCAGACTCACCGCATAGCCCGCC
>CAMWMO010000032.1 GCA_947175305.1 uncultured Lachnospiraceae bacterium | reverse complement strand
GTATGGGATATACGGTGGTAGATCCGCCGTCCATCATTGCGACGCATCTGACAGAGATCATCAGACAGTACATATCCGAGCTTCTTACCAGACAGGATGTACAGAGTCTGGTGGACAACTTAAAAGAGACCAATCCCTCCCTGGTGGAGGAGCTGGTGCCCAAACTTCTGGGCCTTGGCGAGATACAGAAGGTGCTGCAGAATCTCTTAAAGGAGGGTATTTCCATCCGGGATCTGCTCACCATATTCGAGACTCTGGCGGACTACGCGGCTACCACCAGAGATACCGATATTCTGACGGAATATGTCAGACAGAGCCTGAAACGTGCGATCTCCAACAAATTCTTCCCGGCCAACGAGACGACCAGCGTGGTGACGCTGGATCCCAAGCTGGAGCAGGAGATCATGGCAAGCGTCAAGCAGACAGAGCAGGGAGCATATCTGACCCTCGATCCTGCCAAGACCAAGAATATTATGGAATCCGTCGGTGTGGAGACCAAGAAGCTGGAGGATCTGGGCAAGATACCGATCGTGATCACATCCCCTATTGTGCGTGCTTACTTTAAGAAGCTGACAGAGGATTACTATAATGATCTGGTCGTTGTGTCCTACAATGAAGTGGAATCCTCGATCGAATTACAGTCTGTTGGGATGGTGACAGCATAATGATAATCAAAAAATTTACGGCCAAAACTGAAAAGGAAGCGATCGAAAACGCGAGAAAGGAACTGGGGGACGGCGTAGTCGTCATGAATGTCAAGCCCGTGAAAAACAGGGGCTTTTTCGCGTTCTTAAAGTCGCCTCTGGTGGAGGTTACGGTAGCGCTGGAGGAGGAGAGCGAAAAGTATTCGGCGGCGGTCTCCGCTATCAGTGCGATCGCCACCGGCCAGAATAAAGTGGAGGAGCCAGTTAAAAGCACACCTGTTATTGAAACCCCGGAGAAGCGGGACAGCAACAGCGCCATCGAGGAAAAACTGGACAGCTTACAGTCCCTTCTGGAGCAGCAGCTGCAGAAACCGGAGGAGGAGAAGACAGAGAAGGAAGAGGGCGCGGAGCCTGTCAGGGAGGAGTCAGAGACAGATAAGTTCATGCGGCTTCTGCATGACACCATGCTGGAGAACGAGGTGGATGAGAAATATGCTCAGGAGATCATTGACGAGATCGAGCTGATCAACAAGCCAAATATGCCCTTTGACTATGCGTTGGCAAATATCTATCAGAAGATGATTTTGAAATTCGGGAAATCCAGCGGGATAGAGCCGGCGTCAAACGGCATCAAGCTGGTGTTCTTCATCGGTCCCACAGGGGTGGGAAAGACAACCACGATCGCGAAGATCGCTTCTAAATTCCGGGTGGATGAAAAGAAGAAGGTGGCGCTTTTGACAGCGGACACCTACCGTATCGCTGCGGCGGAACAGCTTCGCACCTATGCGAACATTCTGGAGGTGCCCTTCCGTGTGATCTATACGGTGGAAGAGATCAGTAAGGCGATGGAGGATTTCAGAGATTACGATTATATCATGATAGACACGGCGGGCCATTCCCACCAGAACAGCACACAAAAAGATAACATGTGTAATATCATACATTCTGTAGATGATAAAGTGGAGAAGGAGGTACATCTGGTTCTGAGCGCCACCACCAAATACCGGGATCTGATCAGTATTGCGGATTCTTATAAGGAGCTGGCGGACTACAAGCTGATCTTTACCAAACTGGACGAGACCACGACACTCGGGAACCTCCTTAATCTGCGGCTCTATACGGGCGCGGATCTGTCCTATGTGACTTATGGACAAAATGTACCGGACGATATCGAAGACTTTAATCCGCAGAAGACGGTCAAGAGATTGCTTGGAGGGAAGAACTAAGGAGGAAGCCTCATGGATCAGGCTGAACAGTTAAGAAGAATAATCAAGGGCAGCGCCCCGCCGAAGCGTACTCTGGCCAGAGTCATCACTGTCACAAGCGGGAACGGCGGCGGGGGAAAGTCCAACACGGCGATCAATCTTGCCGTGCAGTTTCGTAAGATGGGCCAGAGGGTGATCATTCTGGACGCTGATTTCGGGCTTGCAAACATAGAGATCATGTTCGGCGCGGTGCCGAAACATAACTTGTGTGATTTAATATATAAGGGAAAGGATCTAAAAGATATCATTACCTGGGGACCTATGGAGGTGGGATTCATATCCGGCGGTTCCGGGATTGCAGGTATGACTAACCTGAGTCGGGATGATCTGACTTATATCATTGATAATCTGGCACAGCTGGATGAGTTGGTGGACACGATCATCGTGGATACCGGTGCAGGCATTGCGGAGGCAGTGCTGGAGTTTCTGGTAGCGAGCGGAGAGATTTTACTCGTGACCACGCCGGAGCCCACATCCATAACGGATTCCTATTCGCTCCTAAAGGCGTTGAATCGTCACCCGCGCTATAAGCCGGAGGAGACTCAGATCAGGGTGGTGGCTAACAAGGTGACGGGAGAGACGGAGGCGCAGGCGCTCTATGCCAAGCTGGAGACAGTGGTGGAGCGGTATCTGAAGATGCCGATCTCCTATCTGGGGATGATACCTCAGGATCAGATGCTGGCTAAGGCGGTCATGCAGCAGATGCCGGTATCGGTGGATAATCCGAGGGCGCGGTCCGCTATGGCTTATGAGGAATTAGCGGCGAAGCTGATGAACAAGGAAGGGAATAAGACGGTAAAAAGACGCGGTATGGCGGCATTTTTTGCTCATATCATGTCTAAGAGGTAGAAAGGATACAAAAGAGTGCGGCAGAGGAGGTAGCATATGGCGGGGTTATTATCAAAATATGTATCGCCGGGCAGCGAAGTGGAACTGCGGGCCATCGAGAGAGGAATGGGACAGGGTGCTGACAAGGAGGCGCGGGCACATAGAAGTCAGGTGCTCTCCGTGCTGACGGAGGATCGCCTTGAGATTGCCATGCCCTTTGAAAATAATAAGCTGATCCTTTTGCCGGTGGACGGCGAATACGATATGTATTTTTATGGGGATAACGTGGTATATCAGTGTAACGGCCGGGTCGTGGACCGCTATCGTTATAACGGACAGTATGTGCTGGTGGTAGATCTGACCAGCAATCTGCGCAATTATCAGAGAAGAGAATATTATCGATTCAGCTGTGCACTGGAGATGGATTCCAGAGAGCTGGAGGAGGAGGAAGAGATCTCTGTGGCAGAGCAGGAGGAGCTTCTGCCCAAACTCCCTTTAAAGAGCAGCGTGATCGTGGATATCAGCGGTGGCGGGCTCCGGTTTGTAGCATATTATGCTTATGAGGTGGACAGTCTGATCCTCTGCAAGTATCATCTGCAGATAGACGGCCGCGATAAGGAATATCGTCTGGTGGGCAAAGTGCTGGCGGTGAACGAGCTGGAACACAAGCCCGGCGTATTCGATCATCGCGTGCAGTATGTTCATGTGGAACCCCAGGACAGGGAAGAGATCATCAAGTATATTTTTGATGAGGCCAGAAAGGTACATCCGAAGAAGGAAAGATAACCGGCGGGGACGTAAATAATGAAAAATATATTGATTGTTGACGACTCTGCACTCATGAGAAGAGTGCTTTGTGATATAATAGAGAGCGATAAACGATTCCATGTGCAGGATCGTGCAGTGAACGGTCTGGATGCACTGAATCTGCTCAGTAGAAAAAAATATGATGCTGTCGTGCTGGATGTCAATATGCCCCAGATGAACGGGCTGGAGCTCTTAAAGGAGCTGCAGAAGCGTAAGATCTCGGCAAAAGTCATTATGGCCAGCACGGACACGAAGGATGGCGCGAAGATCACGCTGGATGCCCTGGAGATGGGTGCTCTGGATTTTATTCACAAGCCGGATACCTCAATGGAATGCCGTAGCGATGCCTTTAGAGAGAAGCTGTTGAGTATCCTGGGTACGGTGGTGGAAATGAATCCGCCTGCGCCTACGCCGGCGCCCAGTATCCGCCAGGCGACCAGGTTCGGCAGCAGAGCAGGCAACTTGGACGGAATGATGGCGGCGGTGAACGCCATGCAGGCGATGCCCAAGCCGGAGCGGAACATTCCGACGCTTCCGCCGGGAAAAGCGGTCTATGATTCGGGCAGCCAAATCATAGCGCTGGCAAGTTCCACAGGCGGGCCTAAAGCATTGCAGGCTGTGATCCCGAAGCTGCCGGCGAATCTGAAGGTGCCTATGGTGATAGTACAGCATATGCCGGC
Organism: uncultured Lachnospiraceae bacterium; assembly: GCA_947175305.1. Classification (GTDB taxonomy): domain Bacteria; phylum Bacillota; class Clostridia; order Lachnospirales; family Lachnospiraceae; genus UBA3282. The sequence goes on along the minus strand of CAMWMO010000032.1, from coordinate 4,460 downwards.
GGGCTTTACGGCGTCCTTGGCAGAGAGGCTGGATTCACTGAGTCAGGTTTCCGTGAAGGAGGCTCATGAGGGCGATGTGCTTACTCCGGGTACGGTGTATGTGGCGATGGGCGGTAAGCACTTAAACGTGCAGACGTCCGCAGGAAAATACACGATCCACTATACGGACGAACCGCCAAGAGAGGGCGTAAAGCCCTGCGCCAACTATATGTATGAGTCCCTAAAAGACAGCAAATTTGACCGCATTGTGTGTGTGGTCCTGACGGGGATGGGTGCAGACGGAACACAGGGAATCAAAAATCTGAAGCAAAGTAAAAAAATCCATGTGATCGTCCAGGAGGCGAGCACATGTGCGGTATACGGAATGCCAAAGAGCGCTGTGAATGCGGGGCTGGCAGATCAGGTAGTGCCGCTGGAACAGATCGCGCAGGAAATCATTACGAATGTGGGGGTAAAATAATATGGATGTAAGTCAATATCTTGAGATTTTCCTTGATGAAACTAACGAACATCTGCAGAATCTTAATACGCAGATACTCTCTCTGGAGCAGGATCCGGAGAACAACGATACGATCAATGAGATCTTCCGTGCGGCCCACTCCTTAAAGGGTATGGCGGGCACCATGGGTTATAAGAGGATGCAGACACTGACCCATGATATGGAGAACGTTTTCTCTGAGGTGAGAAACGGCAATATCAAGGTGACTGCGGATATGATCGATGTATTGTTCCAGTGTCTGGATGCGTTGGAGGAGTATAACACCAATATCAGAGAGAGCTCTGATGAGGGTACGAACGACAACGGCGCTCTGATCAAGCGTCTCAATGATATTATGAGCGGCGGTGCAGGAGCAGAGAGCGCTCCGGCAGCAGCCGCTCCTGCACCCGCAGCGGCGGAGGAAGCTCCTGCTGCGGATAATGGTTTCAGTGGGATCAAGTTAGGCGAGGCCCAGCGCAGTGTCCTCGGTGAGGCTATCAAGATGGGTAAGAACGTTTACGGGCTGACGGTGAAGGTGCAGGAATCCTGTATCCTGAAAGCAGCGAGAGCCTTTCTGGTATTTAAAGCTATTGAGGAGACCAGTGAGATCATTGTTTCCGATCCCTCTTCTCAGGATATTGAGGATGAGAAATTTGAACAGCATTTCAGCCTGATCATTGTTTCCGAGACAGAACTGGAGACGGTATTGAATGCTGCCAGAGGCGTTTCAGAGATTGAGGAGGTTACCGGCAGCGCACTGAAGCCGGAGGATATGAAGGTGAGCGAGGAGGATTCCGGTGCGGCAGAAGTACAGTCGGCGCCTGCGGCACAGGAGGCTCCTGCGGCACAGGAAGCCCCTGCGGTACAGGCAGCGCCTGCGGCACCGGCAGAGCCTACGGTACAGGATACCCCTGCGGCGGCAGTTCCTGCAGCACAGAAGGCTGCGGCGGCAGCGCCTGCAGCGAAGAAGCAGACGGCAAGCAAGCCCGTGGTAAACAGGACGGTCAGAGTAGATATCGAGAAGCTGGATACTCTGATGAATCTGGTCAGCGAGCTGATCATTGCCAAGAACTCTCTTGTATCGGCATCCGCTATGTCCGGCAATTCCAGTCAGGCGGTGAACGAGCAGATCGAGTATCTGGAGAGCGTTACCACATCCCTGCATGAGTCCGTGATGAAGGTACGAATGGTGCCCATCGAGAGTACGGTCAACAAGTTCCCTCGTATGGTGCGCGACCTGCAGAAGAAGCTGGGCAAGAAGATGGAGCTTTATATGAGCGGTGAGGAGACCGAGCTTGATCGTACCGTGGTGGATCAGATCGGCGATCCCCTGATGCATCTGCTCCGTAACTCTGCAGACCATGGCTTGGAGTCTGCTGCGGTTCGTAAAGAGAGAGGCAAGCCGGAGGTCGGTTCCATTTTCCTGGACGCTTATCAGGACGGCAACAACGTTGTCATTGAAGTTCGGGATGACGGTAATGGTATCGACACGAACGCGGTTAAGAATAAAGCCATTGAGAGAGGTGTTATCACTCCGGAGCAGGGCGAGGCCATGAGTGAGAAGGAGATCATAGACCTGCTCTTTAATGCCGGATTTTCCACAGCAAAGGTGGTATCCGACGTATCCGGACGAGGCGTGGGACTGGATGTGGTAAAGTCCATGATCGAATCCCTGAGCGGTGAGGTGGAAGTGAAGTCAAAGCTGGGAGAGGGAAGTACATGGACGATCCGGCTGCCTCTTACCCTGGCGATCATTCAGGCTCTGATGGTGGAGATCGGCGATGAGAAATATGCGATCGCGCTTGGTTCTATTCAGACCATCGAGGACATTCTGCCCAGCGAGGTGAAGCTGGTACAGGCGAAGGAAGTGATCACGCTCCGTGATCAGGTAATTCCGCTGATCCGCCTGAATGAGGTTCTGGAGGTTCCCAGCAAGAAGGGACCCGAAGATAATCTGGTGGTAGTGGTCGTTAAGAAGGGCGACAAGCTGGCCGGCCTTGTGGTGGATGAATTGATCGGACAGCTGGAGATCGTTATCAAGTCACTGGGCAAGTACATCAACAAGTGTAAGATCATCAGCGGCGCGACGGTTTTAGGAGACGGTGAGGTTGCGCTGATCCTGGATGCCAACACACTGATCTGATAGAGGGGAGGAAAAAGACATGGCGGACAACAACGAGTATTTAGATGAATTAAGACCGATCGGGGAGACCACCCAGTTTATCGTGATCAAACTGGGTGACGAGCAGTACGGGATCGACATCAAGTACATAGATAATATTGTAAGAATGCAGCATATTACCAGAGTGCCCAAAGTGGATGAGTACCTGAAGGGCGTTATCAATTTAAGAGGAGAGGTCATTCCTGTTATGAGCATTCGGATCCAGATGGGGTTAGAACCGGATGTGGAGACCAAGGCCAGCAGGATCATCATTCTGAAGCTGGAGCAGCGGGGTACTCTCGGCATCATGGTCGATGAAGTGAAAGAAGTGGTGACTTTGGAGAATGACAGGATCGATAAGATCGCTTATGATGCCAAGGACGAGAGAGCCAGTTTTCTCTGCGGTGTCGGCAAGAGCGATGGTGGTCTGATTTCTCTGCTCGATTTAAATGCTGTGGTTCCGGAGAACCTGTAGTGTATATTTAGGAGGAGTCATTGTGAGTGAACTTACCATTGACGATATGTCAAATGAATATTTTGACGTTTTGAAAGAATTGGGCAATATCGGTGCCGGAAACGCAACGACGGCCCTGGCACAGATGATGCAGTGCAAGGTGGATATGTCAGTTCCCAGAGTGCAGCTCCTGGAATTTAAGGAGCTTGGTGATGCCATGGTCGGCGAGGAGACGGTCATGGCGGGTATTTATCTTGCTATTGAGGGGGATATTACAGGAAGCATCATGTTTCTTCTGGAAAAGCAGGCGGCAAAGCATCTGGTCGGGAAGCTGACCGGTATGGAGTCGGAAGGAGAGGAATTCTCAGAGATGGAGTATTCCGCCTTGAAAGAGGTGGGAAATATCATGACAGGCGCATACCTGAATTCTCTTTCAAGCATTACGAATCTGGTCATCTCTCCTACTGTGCCGGATCTGACCGTGGATATGGCAGGTGCTATCTTAAGTGTGCCGGCGATCGAGTTCGCGGCCCTGGGAGACAGAATGCTGTTGATCCAGACACAGTTTTTCGATGAAATGGTATTGGACGGATATTTTATCCTGATTCCGGATATGGATTCCTACGGCAGGATGTTGAGGGCGCTTGGGATAGGTCTTTGATAACCCGGTGTCCGGGGGTATGGATGAAGAATGTGTAAACAGGAGAAAGCAGTGTTATGGGTGTGGAGATAAAGGTCGGAATGGCCGACTTAAAGGTATGCGTCAGTCCTGACAGTATTACGACGTTGGGATTGGGGTCTTGTGTGGGTATTGCGCTTCGTGATCCGGTCACAAAGATCGGTGGGCTTGCACATATCATGCTGCCGGATTCCACGTCGATCCGCAATAACTCGAATATCCCGAAATTTGCGGATACGGGGATAGAGGAGCTGGTGAAGCAGGTGACCAAAAAGGGCGCGAACAGGAACCGGCTGGTAGCCAAGATCGCAGGCGGTGCGCAGATGTTTGCATTTGGCAGCAACAGCGAGGCGGTCCGTGTGGGAGAGAGAAATGTGCAGGCAGTTAAGAAGAAGCTTGGAGAGATGAAAATCCCAATCCTGGCGGAGGATACAGGTAAGAATTTCGGAAGAACCGTTATTTTCTATCCTGAGACGGGAGATTTTGTGATCAGGGCAGTAGGGAAGTCCGAGTACAAGATCTGAGTCGATTGAGGGTATGTGATATAAAGATATTTAGTGGAAGGATAGCAAGGTGGACTGGGAAGAAAAAAATAACGACGGGACGGATGTAACAGAACAGGCGGAGCCTGTGGAGGGCGAGAAACCGGAAACCGGGGCTGAAGGTGATGGCGAGCCGGAGGAGGAGA
>CAMWMO010000031.1 GCA_947175305.1 uncultured Lachnospiraceae bacterium | reverse complement strand
AGATGGAGATCATTGCGGCTAGTGTATGAATATGAAATGGAAAAGGTTTTGGGCTTCTTTTATTCCGAGGTACATAAGCAATAAAATAGTCGTCAGGCTGTATCATGTGTTATCGTGGATCAGGGTGCGACGGTTTGTCAGAGAAAAGAACTACGTGCATAATTTGAAACAGCTGAGGGAAATGGATCGGGCATTATGGACGGACCCGCATGTCTGTATTGAGAATCAGGTGCAGTGGGAGAATGTACGATTCGGGGCAGGCCGGCATCATAGTATGTGTTATTCCGGCTGTGAGATCATCGCTGTTTTTAATGCGAGGAAAAGATTGTATGGCAGCATGGCACCGGAAGAACTGGCGGATCTGATCCGCAGATTTGAAGCAAAGGGAGCGGCGCTGCGGGGAGAATTCGGAACATCTCCTTTGGCGCTGGCGCGGTATCTTAAGAGCAGTGGGATGGAAGTTCGCACATCTTATGGGAAGCAGCGGTCCGTGGAGGAGATTGAACGGGAGAGCGCCGTTATGATCGCCACGGTATATAATGACGGAAATGATATTACCAAACAGATACATACGGTGTGTATCACACGGGATGTAAGCGGCGGATATGTTTTGCACAACGCCTATTGCAGAGATAAAACAGGGAGATATACGGAGAGCATTTCCTATCCGACACTCAGAGAAGCGATCACACATATTTCAGGATATGGGGCAAAGCTGCTCTATCTGATTGGAATAAACCGCAAAGTTTCTTGAGTTATGGGGCATTCTACTTTACGTAGATTGCCCTTTTTATTTTGGCTATGCTAAAATGTGCGCAAAAGGCAGAAAACTTTTTCGGGGTTCTGCCTTATAACTAGTATCAACAGGACAGTGGAAACAGGTATGGACAATATTAAATTCGGTAAATTTATACGGGAGACTAGAAAAGAAAAAGGACTGACCCAGAAGCAGTTGGCTGATTTGATCCATGTATCCGATAAGGCAGTCTCCAAATGGGAGAACGGTGTCGGATTTCCGGATATTAAGCTGTTAGAACCGCTTTCGGAATGTCTGGGCGTAAGTCTTTTGGAACTGATGCAGAGTGAAAAGACCGAAGAAGTCAGGATTGAAAGAAAAGAGGCGGAACAGATCGTGGCGGACACCATTTTCCAATCCAGAGAAGCTGCGGAAGAGAAAAGCCGGATGGGAAAGGCCAGAGTGTTGTTAGCTGCCTGTGTCTGCGGCATCCTCTACCTGGTCTGTGTGGGGATCGGCTATCTGATCAGACAGGGCAGTGGGCAGAACGGAGAGGATATGTCTGTCTGGCAGGCCAGCGCATGGTATGAAAGTCCGGTATTTTTTTATGTGTGGGTGGGCATTCTTGTCATTCTATGCGGAACCGCGGCTGTCTATATTCTTTGGAAAAATGAAACGATAAGGGAAGTGAAGATCGGGCGGCATAAGGTGAAAAGTATTCTTACGATTTTGATGGATATGTTGGTGGTGCTTCTTCTGCATACTTATCTGTCTAATATTGCCAACAATCAGCAGCAGCTTTTAAAACTTCCGGAAGCGCTTCCTGTCAATGCCTATATCACCACGCTAGACGGCAGCCGACAGACTGGTATCTTCATACAGGATAAACTGATACAGGGATTTCTAGACTCGGCGTATATTGACAAATTGAAGATGGATGTGCGATTGAAAGCGGGGATTGATGAGGTCATACCTGGTGAGTGGCATACCTTGAATCTGTATTTGGAGGGGATAAACTGCATAGAGGCTTTGGGGATAGAAGAGAAAGATGTGGTATGGAATACGGGGGAAGATGCATCCCTTTTGCAGGGCGCGGAAGCGAAATGTGTTGTTTCCAAGCAATTGTTTGAAAAAAACGGGTGGAAGCTGGGAGATAAAGTGACGCTCTGCGAGTATTATTATTACCGAAAGAATGAACGATACGGCGAACTGGACATGAATCCGCTGCAGACAGTCGAGTATGAGATTGCCGGCTATGCGGATCTGGTAAGTGCATGGCAGGACAACCTTACTGAGCCGCCGGATGTGATCGTGCCATTTCACGCGGTCCGGGCTTCTTACACGGAAGAGGGAATTCCTTTCTTTGCGAGCTCGGTTTCCTTTGCACTTTCTGACGCTCTGCAGATCAATGCGTTTAAGCAGGAAATGAAGGATTTGGGACTGCAGAGCGTGTCGCCTACTACCAGGGATAATTCTCTCAATGGGACAGCTCTGAATGTAAATGATGCGGCCTTTATCAGCACGGCAGGACATCTGCGGCAGGTGATCGATACGGTGTGGGCATTCTTTCCGTTTCTGCTGGGGCTGATCGTCTGTGTAGGCTATCTTATCACGCTGCTGCTTTTGCAGAGCCGGAAGAATGAGATGGCGCTGCTTCGTTCCATCGGTTTGAACAGGAAGAGATGTTTTCGGATCTTTTTTGCAGAACAGTCGGTGCTGGTTATCACAGGTATTGTGGCGGGAAGTGTGCTGTCCGTGCTGATTCAGGGCAATTACGGGGGCAGTTCCGTGTTTACCGGATGCTTAGTGGGTGTCTGTTATATGGTGGGCAACAGTCTTGCCCTGTGGAAATTATTGCAAGTCAGCGTAATGGAAGCGTTGTTTACTGCAGAGTAACAGTATAGGGAAAAGGTTGCTTAGGGTCTGCCTGCAGGTGGAGAGAGGAGTGGTTACAGGATGGAAATATTGCGAGCGGAACATGTGTCTTACAAGTATCAGAGCAAATATCAGACAGTGGAGGCAGTCAAGGATGTAAGTTGTGCTTTCGAGCAGGGAAAGTTCTATGCTATTGTGGGAGAATCGGGGAGCGGAAAAAGTACGTTTCTATCCCTTCTGGCCGGCCTTGATCAGCCCTCCGAGGGGACAATTTACATGCAGGGAGAGTCTTTGCGTGATATGGATCGGGACGCCTATCGGCTGAACCGGGCGTCGGTGGTATATCAGGCTTTTCATCTGTTCCCTCTTCTGACGGCGCAGGAAAACGTGATGCTGCCTCTGGAATTTAAGAAGATGCGAAAAAAGGAGGCGGCAGGGCGGGCCAGACAGCTTCTCCAACGTGTGGGACTGGAATCCCGGATCTGCAGGCAGTTTCCGAAAATGATGAGCGGAGGCGAACAGCAGCGGGTGGCCATTGCCCGGGCGGTGGCATCCGGCGGAGAGATCATTCTGGCCGATGAGCCGACGGGAAACCTGGATTCTGAGAATGAGGAGAAGGTGGTGTCCCTGCTGAAAGAGCTTGCCCATCAGGACGGTTATACGGTGATCGTCATTACACATAACGGACGGGTGGCGGATGAGGCTGATCATGTTTTTCGCATGAAGGATGGCAGGATGGAGCAGACCAGGTAGCTGAGAAAGGGATACGGCGATATATATGATACTGATCAAAAATAGTATAAGGCAGCTTTTTCGCATGAAAGGCAGGACGCTTCTGTTTTTTCTTCTGCTTGCTTTTGCCTCCGGACTATGCAGTGTGGGCAGGGGTTTTCTGGCTATCAATCAGGAAAAAACAGAGGCCTATGAAGATTCCTTTATGACCATCGGCACGGTGGAGCAGAAAGCGGACAGCGTACAGGAGAGAATGATATGGGATGCGGAAACAAAAACCTATGCTATCTATAATGCTGCGGCATACGATTCCTATGTGCCACTTTCTGTATTGGATTTTGAAGGAGCGGACTATTTGTCGGCGCCGGAGAAAAGGTGCTTTTATGGCGCCTATATGCCCCAGTACGAGATGTATGGAATGGAAATGAATCTTGGTGTGTTCGTGGAGGGATCTCCGATAGAGGATGCGGTGCCGGATCATCCGATCAAGTTTAAAGTGACAAAAGTTTTGGCTGGGCAGTGGATTTGGGAGGGAACTGTGATCAATCTATGTGATCATTATAATCCTGAACCGCAGCAGATGTATGCAGATAAGACTTATATCGTTTCGTTGATGGACAGACCGGGACATGAGAGCGAGAAAGAGTTTGAGGGGGACTATGTGTCCGAATATGTTCTTACTCCTGCGTTGGGTTCCAGTCAGGTGGATGTGCAGGGGAAAAAGGTGCCGGATGAGGTGCCGGAGGATTATTCTTACAATGAAGTGACAGAAGGTTTCTATGAATCTCCGCTGGGGAAGCGCTGGCTGAATCGGATTGAATCCTGGGATGCCATACGGTATACCTTTCCTGTCACCGGCACCAATAATCTAAACTTGATCATGGCTTTTTACAACGGCAATGCCTATGTAAGCTCCGGCAGAGAGTTTACGAAGGAGGAATATGAGCGGGGGGACAGAGTATGTATTGTGTCAGATTTTTTCGCGGAAAAGAACGGTCTTGACATCGGAGACGAACTGACACTTTCTCTTCAGTATGCGGACTATAGAAGGACGCCCGGTAGTTCGTTTGGAACCAATTTTGTCACATATGTTAACCCTATCAATGCAAAGGGAGAGATCTATCCGGCCTTTGAGGAGGGAAATTATAAGATTATAGGATTGTACGGCGGGAAAAGCGGATTGGGAGATAAATATGGACTTGGGCATAACGAGATCATTATTCCCAGCCGTTCCGTAAAGAATAGTGATGCAGAAAATATTATAGAGAGCGGTCCCATGACCGGCAGTACAACCTCCTTTCGTATTGCAAACGGAAAAATTGATGAATATATGGAGAAATGGAGCAGGCAGGGGATATCCAATGTGGAGATTACCTTCTATGACAGAGGATATACCGAACTGGAAGCCAGTATCAACAATATGAAATACATTGCCAGACTCCTGATCGTTATGGGGGTAGTACTTGTCTTGCTGGTGTTAGCTTATTTTTCCTGGCTGTTTATCTTAAAGCAAGGGGAGCGCACCGCCATAGAACGATCTTTGGGACTGCGGAAAAGACAGTGCTTTCTGTCCCTGTTTTCCGGGATTTTTTTGATCATTCTTTTGGGAAGCGTGTGCGGCTGTATAGCCGGAAGCTGTCTGTCGGGAAAGATTGCAGAGGGGATTGAAGATAAAACCTATTATGATACCACCTTTGGGAACAGTGCGGCACTGGACGGGGAGAATGCATGGGAGGTGGAACCGCTGGAGCAGGCATACCCGCTGCAGTCGGCAATGCAGTGTATTCTGGCGATCATTGCGGCGGGATCCGGGATCGCAGCGGTGGGAATCCAGAAAAATCTCAGAAGTGAGCCTATGAAAATGTTTGCAGAAATCAAGCGCGGGTGAATAAAAACCCGCGCTTGACCTGTTTCTAAATCCATTGTAGCATATTATTGACGGGATAAAATTTATGTTCCGGTATTGTGAAGTGGAGGTGGCTGTATGGAGAAAAAATTTGTCTATGATGAAGACACTGCGGTCGTTGAGACGAAAAGCGGAAAGATACGCGGATATTTTTATGATGATATGTACATCTTTAAGGGCATTCCCTATGCGAAGGCGAAGCGTTTCCATGCGCCCAAGCCGCTGGAACCCTGGGAAGGAGTGCGGCAGACTACCAGTTACGGTTATGTGTGTCCGCTCATGGAAATGCCCAAGCCGGAGGGAGAACTGTTGGTGCCTCACCGCTACTGGGTCATGAACGAGGACTGTCAGAATCTGAATGTCTGGTCGCCGGGATTAGATGGTCAGAAGCGGCCCGTTATGGTGTGGCTTCATGGCGGTGGATTTTATGCCGGGTCTTCCATCGAACAGGCTGCCTATGAAGGTGAAAACATGTGTAAGCTGGGGCAGGTCGTTGTGGTGTCTGTGAACCACCGGTTGAATCTGTTGGGATACCTCGATCTTTCTACGTTTGGGGAGGAATATGTTAATTCCGGGAATGCGGGAACCGATGATATCGTGGCGGCTTTACAGTGGATTCATGATAATATTGAGAGATTCGGCGGAGACCCGGAGAATGTGATCGTTTTCGGACAGTCCGGCGGCGGTGCGAAAGTGACCACACTATTGCAGACCCCTGCGGCGGACGGGCTCTATGCCAAGGGAATCAACATGAGCGGCGTGATAGAGGATCCTGCCACGGCAGACGGGGAGGGCAGCGGAGAAAAATTAGGACGTGCGCTTTTGAAGGAACTTAAAGTGACAGAGGCGAAGGCTCTGGAGACCGTTCCCTATGAGGCGTTGGTCAGTGCTTACAATAAAGTGATACCGATCCTTGGGAAAGCGGGAGAATATATAGGAGGCACTCCCTATAAAAATGCTTTTTATAAAGGGGAACCTGTGAAGAACGGATTCCGGGAAGAGACAGCCCATATTCCCTTGATGGTGGGCAGCGTATTTGGAGAATTCAATTCTTTCTCACCGACCCCTTATGATCGCTCCAAGCTGACTAAAGAAGAGGGAATACGGATCGTGGAGCAGGCGATAGGAAAAGAGGAATCACAGGAGTTGATCCGGCTGTTTCAGGAGACCTATCCCGAGCGGAATCCGGCGGATCTCATGACCATGGACTTTATATTCAGTCGGCGGGAGATCAGCTACATCAGAGAAAGAAGCAGATGCAGCGGAGGCGTCTGGTCCTATCTGTTCAATCTGGACATGAATCTGGACGGCGGACGAACGCCATGGCATTGTGCGGATATTCCTTACTTTTTCCATAATACAGAACTGGCGCCTTATACGCAGGAACAGGGCGTTACGGAGCGGATAGAGAAGCTGATGTTTGATTCTTTTATGGCATTTGCCAGAACAGGGAATCCGGAGAACCCGGAAGTGCCCAGGTGGGAGGCATGCACGCCGGAGAAGGAAAGTACGCTTGTGATCGGCAAGGAGACAGCGGTGCGTGAGAATTTTGATCACGAGCTGATTCCTGTTCTGGAAAAGTATATGAGACCCATATATGATAGAAACAAAGAAGAACGGATGCAGGAGATACAGCACTAAGAGTTCAGGAGAAAAAGAGGATGAGTAAACAGCAATTTTGGAATGAAAATGCAGACTACATCGATTCGATCATGAATAAAGTCAATATGCTGGCAGAAGACACCTACATATATATCTTGCATTTAGAACAGAACAGAGCATGGTTTTCAGAGACCGCCAAAGACTATTTCGGGATACCGGATACCTATGTTCCGAACCATTATGAAGTTATGCGTAAGCTGATCCATCCGGATGATCTGTGGGAGTACGAGGAGGGGATCCCGCCAAGGACACGGGGCAAGGATCTGGACAGGCAATTGTATATTCGGATCAGAGATGCTTTCGGAGAATATCATTTGTTCAGCATCCATACGGATATTGTGACGGATGAGAAAAGCGCGGAATCGTATCTGCTTCTTTTACTGCACAATGAAAACGTCCTGCCAAGAATTGATGCCCTGACGGATCTGTATTCTCAGGCAAGGTTTGTGGCGGATCTGGAAAGAATGGTCGGCACGAAAGAACCGTTTGCAGTTTTAATGATAAAATTGGAGCGGTTTACCAATCTAAATATTATTTATGGAACGGAATTTACCAACCAGATCTTAAAAGAAACAGCGCTGCAGATCATTTACATGATGGATGAAAACAGTGCGGTTTATCGGCTGGACGGCCCGAAATTCGGGTTTATTTTCAGGGGATGCGGCAGAGAAGAATTGCTTGCTTTTGAGCAGGAACTCAGGGAGAGACTGGCACACGGAATCCCTGTGGCCAATAGAAATATTTCGGTGAAAATATGTGCGGGGGCGATCCTGCTCGAACAGTATGTCGGAAACGGAGATTCTATAAGCTCTAAGGCAGCCTACGCATTGGGAAATTCAGAAACAGAGCATCAGGGGAAATTGATTATTTTTAACGATTTAGTGTGTATCTCCAGAAATGTGGATCTGGATCTGATGAAGGTGATTCATCAGTCGGTCCGGGAAGGCTGTAAGGGATTCTATGTAGAATACCAGCCGATCGTGTCATCAGAGACAGGGCGCATTGTAGGAGCGGAAGCGCTGGTCAGATGGCGGAGGGAGCCTTATGGGAATGTGCCGCCGGGCATGTTTATTGAATGGATGGAAAAGGATCCCAGTATGTATGATCTTGGAAATTTTGTCCTGCAAACCGCTTTGCAGGAAACGGTGGGTGTGCTTGAAACATTACCGGAGTTTGTGATCAACGTCAATGTATCGGCAAGACAGATGGAGAGGGAATCGTTTCGCGAAAAGGTGCTGCACATTTTGGAGGAGACCAAGTTTCCGGCCGATCATCTGTGTCTGGAATTGACGGAACGGTGTAAGGATATGCCGTTTGACATGATAAAAAGAGAGGTGGAATTTTTTCAGGGATATGGGATCCGCATGGCAATGGACGACTACGGAACCGGGAGTGCTTCTTCCGGAATCGTGCTTCATGCGCCGATGGATGAGATCAAACTGGATATGAGTTTCATCCGGGGGATTACCGAGGATGCCAAAAAGCAGGCGATGGTAAAGTCAATCGTAGATTTTGCCAACAATATAGGCATGAGTACCTGCTTAGAAGGCGTGGAAACCGAGGAATTGCAGAATTATCTTCGGCAATATCATGCCACCTGGTTTCAGGGGTATTATTACTCGAAGCCGGTTGAAATAGGGAAATTTTGGGAATTTCTGAGGGGCAGTGACAGTCTGAAAGAGCAAAGTGCAGACAATGAATAGCAACATTCTTACATTGTCATATTGTTTGTACGTTTACTGATACCATAAACAAGAACAATTCCTGTTACAATATTGACAGTGATACCGGATACAATAATTTTGCTCGTTAATTCCACGCCATTATATTCGGAAAAAGCATAAAAATAATACATAAAGTCTATAAACGATATGTAAC
>CAMWMO010000030.1 GCA_947175305.1 uncultured Lachnospiraceae bacterium | reverse complement strand
GACACCAACGATTTCTCGGTGGAGGAGTCCATTCGGGATATCTTTATGGAGGGGGACATCCCCGATGTTCTGATCTGCCTGAATGAGCTGAATACCACATGCGCTTATCAGGCGGTGGTGGATTACAATAAGGTGGGTACAGTCAGCATTCTGGGACATTATATCTCCGACACGATCTTGAATGCCATTGACAGAAACGTGATCTATGCCACCGTGGATATCGACACGCCCCAGATGGGGGGCTTTTGTATTGAAGCCCTGCAGGAATATCACGATCTGGGCTATACCAGCCAGTATTTTACGGCGGATATCAGCCTGGTCAGCAAAGAAAATGTGGATGCTTATCTGGGGCGGGAGGAGGAGCAGAACGATGAATAGAACACGCAATGCCTCTCTCCAGTTTAAGATCAGCAGTATTTACATCCTCACCAATCTTTTGGTGGTGGTCGTGAACATTGTCCTGCTCATCGGCATCAACAGTATGTCGAACCGGCTGGACACCGTATATCAGGATAACCTGCATCTGAATGAATTTTCAGACGCCATCAGCGCTGTGCAGGACGACATGACGTCCTATCTGAATGCGAAGACCAGCGACTCTCTGGAGAACTATTATCGAAGCGAGCAGGTATGCAGAAATATGACGGCGGATCTAAACGAGGCGGTAACGGGGCGTTCCTTTGACCGCATGGAGCGTAATATCCGCCATATGAGCGAGTATTATCTGGCGGAGGTGGCTTCCACCATTGAGGCCAAGCGCGGGCGCAATGTGGAGAAATACCGCCTTCACTACGAGAATGCCACCAGTATGTACGATTATATCGAGACTTACATCTCGAATCTGAATATGGAACAGTTTCGCAGCAATTCCGAGCGTTACAGCGATATCCTGCAGCGTTTCCGCCTCTTTGAGGTGGTGTCTGTGATAGTTATCGTTCTGGTGATGGCCAGCAATGTGGGCATCATCGTCGGCTCTGTGGGGGCCATCATCCGGCCCTTAAAGAAGCTGGCAGGTTCCGCCGATGAGGTGGCGAAGGGAAACTTTGACATCGCGCTTCTGCCGGTGGAGTCAGAGGATGAAGTGGGCGTGGTGACGGGCGCCTTTAACTCCATGGTGGTGAGCATCGGCAAGTATGTGGAACAGATCCGGGAGAGCATGGAGGCGGAGCGGGCCTTAAAGGAGCGGGAGCTTCTCATGGAAGGCCATTTGAAGGACGCCAGGCTGAAATACCTGCAGGCCCAGATCAACCCCCATTTTCTTTTTAATACGCTGAATGCGGGTGCACAGCTTGCCATGATGGAGAGCGCGGACAGAACCTACGATTATATTCAGAAGGTGGCGCAGTTTTACCGTTATAATATGAAGAAGAGCGAGGAGACGGTGACCGTGGCGGAGGAAGTGGAGATGGTTGACTCCTACATTTATATCCTGAACGTGCGGTTCGCCGGAGATATCCACTATGAGAAGCACATCGACGAGTCCCTCCTTGCGATGGAGATGCCGGGTATGATCTTACAGCCCATTGTGGAAAACTGTGTCAATCATGGCATCCGGGAGATGGGAGATCAGGGCGTGATCCTTTTGTCCCTCTATGAAAAGGAGGAGCGGGTCTATATCAGCGTGAAAGACAATGGTGTGGGCATGAGCCGGGAGACCATAGACAAGGGCATCATCGTCGGCTCTGTGGGGGCCATCATCCGGCCCTTAAAGAAGCTGGCAGGTTCCGCCGATGAGGTGGCGAAGGGAAACTTTGACATCGCGCTTCTGCCGGTGGAGTCAGAGGATGAAGTGGGCGTGGTGACGGGCGCCTTTAACTCCATGGTGGTGAGCATCGGCAAGTATGTGGAACAGATCCGGGAGAGCATGGAGGCGGAGCGGGCCTTAAAGGAGCGGGAGCTTCTCATGGAAGGCCATTTGAAGGACGCCAGGCTGAAATACCTGCAGGCCCAGATCAACCCCCATTTTCTTTTTAATACGCTGAATGCGGGTGCACAGCTTGCCATGATGGAGAGCGCGGACAGAACCTACGATTATATTCAGAAGGTGGCGCAGTTTTACCGTTATAATATGAAGAAGAGCGAGGAGACGGTGACCGTGGCGGAGGAAGTGGAGATGGTTGACTCCTACATTTATATCCTGAACGTGCGGTTCGCCGGAGATATCCACTATGAGAAGCACATCGACGAGTCCCTCCTTGCGATGGAGATGCCGGGTATGATCTTACAGCCCATTGTGGAAAACTGTGTCAATCATGGCATCCGGGAGATGGGAGATCAGGGCGTGATCCTTTTGTCCCTCTATGAAAAGGAGGAGCGGGTCTATATCAGCGTGAAAGACAATGGTGTGGGCATGAGCCGGGAGACCATAGACAAGGTGATGAGCGGCACCTACCGGGAGGAAGACATGGCGGCGGGCGGAAACGGCGTGGGCATGGACAATGTGATCTCCCGTATGCGCCTTTTTACCGGCAATGAGGATGTGATGGCTATCCGCAGTGAGGGCAGAGGAACGGGAACGGAAGTGATCCTCTGTTTGACGAACAGAGAGCCACAGGAAAAAGAGGGGACGGAAAGGAAGTAAGGGAACATGAGCCATTATAAGATCATGCTGGCGGACGATGAGGGAATTGTGATCGATTCCCTGAAATTTATCATAGAAAAAGAATTTGGCGACCAGTGCAGCATCGAGTATGCCAAGACCGGCAGAAGCGTCATTGAGCTGGCGGAAAATTATCGTCCGGATATCGCCATCATGGATATCCAGATGCCCGGCATCAACGGCATAGAGGCCATGCGGGAGATCCGGCAGACGAACACAAACGTGATCTTTATCGTGATGAGCGCTTATGATAAGTTTGACTATGCGAAGGAAGCCATTAAGCTGGGTGTTCTGGAGTATATCACTAAGCCCATGGAAAAGACCAGGATCCTTTCCGCCCTGCACCGTGCTATGGAGCAGATCGACAAGGAGAGGGATAAGCGCAGCAACGACCTGCTCATCCGGGAAAAGCTGGAGACGGTCATGCCCATCATCGAGAGCGGTCTGGTCTACAATATGCTGTTTCAGGAGCATTTTGCGGAGGATATCGAGAATTATAAGCAGATTCTGGGAATCACGCAAAATCATGCCTATATGCTGGCGGTGGTCTGCGGGGATGCGCAGGAGGGCAACCATATGACGAATGCGGTGGCCAGCAGCGTGAAAATGCAGGAGTATGACACTGTGCTCAGGGAATTTTTGAAGGGAGCCTATCCCGGCGTGATCTTCGGAACGGCTATGGCCAACAAGCTGGCGGGCATGGTACCCTGCGGCGAGGGACAGATGTCCTACGGGGAACGGATCGCTCTGATTGAAAAATCCCGGGAGATCGTCAGGGAGCTTAAGAAACGGATCGGGCTTTCCTTCCGCATCGGTATCAGCGCGATCCATCCCCTGGAGGAAGCCAGAGATTCCTATAAGGAAGCCATCAATGCGCTGGTCATGACCACGGGAAGCGTGGCTCATGTGGACGATCTGCCCACGGGCTGCGTCTATGAGGAGAATTATCCCATTGATCTGGAGAAGAAGCTTTTTGCAGAGGTGGGGAACGGAGAGGCGGATCATGCCATGGCTACGGCGGAGAGCTACTTTGACCTGATCGCGGAGCAGCATGGGGATTATCTGATGAACATTCGCCTGAAGGTGCTGGAATTTGTGCTCTATGCGGAGCATCTGGCCTATACCTCCGGCGGTATGACCTACGAGTTCCGCTCCAGAGCGGACTATCTGCCTACTATCATGGAAATAAATGATATACCCTCCGTGAGAATGTGGTTTGTGGAGAAGATCGGCGCCGCAAGCCGCAACGTGAGTACTAAGGCCTCGGAAAAGTCTCTGGGGGCCGTGGAGGCGGCGAAGGCTTATATGCAGACCAATTACAGCAAAGATATTTCTCTGGATGAGGTTTCCAGAGAGGTCAATATCAGTCCCTATTATTTCAGTAAGATATTTAAGGAAGATGTGGGAGAAGGCTTTGTGGAGTATCTGACCAAGATCCGCATGGATAAGGCGAAGGAACTTTTGACCACCACGGAGTATTCCATGAAGGAGATCTGTTCCATGGTGGGTTATGCCGATCCCAACTATTTCAGCAGAACCTTTAAGAAAAATGTGGGTGTGACGCCTACGGAGTACAAACAGCTCTGAGGGGGATGAAGATGATAAAAAGACGAATTGGCTGTCTGTTTATAGTGCTTGGTCTGCTTCTTGCGGCGGCAGGCTGCGGCAAGCCGGAGAACGGCAGGGAGAACGATACCGGAGAAGAGGAAAAGATACAGATCGGCATGAGTTTTGATTCCTTTGTTATCGAGAGATGGCAGAGGGACCGGGATGTGTTCGTCTCTGTGGCCAAGGAGCTGGGGGCGGAGGTCAACGTGCAGAATGCCAACGGTGTGGCACAGGAGCAGAAAAAGCAGATCGATTATTTTATTGAGAAGGGTATGGATGTGATCGTCATTATCGCCATAGACCCTTCAGCCCTGCAGGATTCCGTGAAAAAGGCGAAGGACGCGGGAATCAAGGTGGTCTCTTACGACCGACTGATCAACGATGCGGATGTGGATCTCTATATCTCCTTTGACAATGAGATGGTGGGCACCATGATGGGTCAGGCTCTCGTAAAGGAGGGAATAGCCGGCGGCTGTGTGGTGATGCTGGGCGGTTCTCTCACAGACAATAACGTGCCCATGGTAGAAAGTGCCTTTAAAAATGAAATGTCGAAGCACAGGGTCACGATCTTGGATTCCATTCATGCGGATAACTGGCGTGCAGAGGAGGCGGCAGCCTACATTTATGCCAACCCGGTAAAGATCGCCCAGGCGGATGCCATCATGTGCGGCAATGACGATCTGGCTACCCAGGCGGTGCGCGCTCTGGCGGAGACCCGTCAGGCGGGGGACATTCTGGTAGTGGGGCAGGATGCGGATCTTGCGGCCTGCCAACGGATCGTGGAGGGCACCCAGGTCATGACGGTCTACAAACCGGTGGAGCGTCTGGCTACCCGGGCGGCGGAAGCGGCGGTGGCGCTGGCGAAGGGTGAGGCGCTGGCGGGCGACGATGTGACCGAGATCAACAGCGGCGCATATCGGGTTCCCTATATTGGATTGGAGCCCATCAGTGTGAATCGGGACAATATCGATGAGGTGATCATCGGCAGCGGCTTTCATTTGAAGGAGGATGTGTACCTGAATGTGCCCGGACAGATGCCGCAGTAGCATTTTTTTGCAAAAAGAAGAGAAGGATTCACAAAAAAGTGCTAGTACATTCCGCAGAGCATATTCCATTATGGTGAAAATGTACAGAAAGTCATAAATTATTCCTAGTTTTCTTGTGCTATAGTAAAAGCACGGAAAATTGATTCCGTAAAATTACTTCATTAAGAAAAGGGAGGAAAACAAAGACATGAAAAAGAAAGTTTTAAGCATGGTACTTGCAACTTCTATGGTTGCAGCAGCTCTGGTTGGCTGTGGCGGCGGCGCTTCTGAGACAGCAGCTCCGGCAGCAGACACATCTGCAGCAGCAGAGGAGGCACCGGCAGCAGAAGAGGCTCCTGCAGCAGATGCGGCAGAGGCAGAGGCGCCCGCAGCAACGGCAAGCGGCAATAAGGTAGGCGTGGCTATGCCCACCAAGGATCTGCAGAGATGGAATCAGGACGGTTCCAACATGCAGGCTGAGCTTGAGGCAGCAGGTTATGAGGTTGACCTTCAGTACGCATCTAACGATGTAGCTACTCAGGTTTCTCAGATCGAGAACATGATCAACGGCGGCTGCTCCGCACTGGTTATCGCATCCATCGACGGTGAGTCCCTCACCACAGTTCTTGAGAGCGCAAAGAGCGCAGGCATCCCGGTTATCGCATATGACCGTCTGATCATGAACACCGATGCAGTTTCCTACTACGCTACCTTCGATAACTACATGGTAGGTACGAAGCAGGGTCAGTACATTGTAGACACACTGGATCTTGACAACGCAGATGGTCCTTTCAACATGGAGATCACCGGCGGTTCACCTGATGACAACAATGCGAAGTTCTTCTATCAGGGTGCTATTGATGTGTTACAGCCTTACATGGATGCAGGCAAGATCGTGGTTCCTTCAGGCCAGATCGAGTTCGCAACAGTTGGTACACCCGGATGGGCTACCGAGACTGCACAGTCCAGAATGGAGAATATCCTTTCTTCCAACTATGCAGACGGCACAAACCTTGACATCGCACTTTGCTCCAACGATTCCACAGCACTTGGCGTTGAGAACGCTCTGGCAGCAAACTACACAGGTGAGTATCCTGTTGTTACCGGTCAGGACTGTGATATCGCTAACGTAAAGAATATGATCGACGGCAAGCAGTCCATGTCCATCTTCAAGGATACCCGTACTCTGGCATCTCA
Organism: uncultured Lachnospiraceae bacterium; assembly: GCA_947175305.1. Classification (GTDB taxonomy): domain Bacteria; phylum Bacillota; class Clostridia; order Lachnospirales; family Lachnospiraceae; genus UBA3282. The sequence goes on along the minus strand of CAMWMO010000030.1, from coordinate 2,411 downwards.
GGTGGTTAAGATGGTTGGTCAGATCATGAGCGGCGAGACCGTAGATGTAAATGATACCGAGACATATGACAACGGTACAGGCGTGATTCCTTCTTACCTTTGTGAGCCTGTATTTGCAGATATCAACAATTACAAAGAGCTGCTGATCGATTCCGGTTACTACACAGAGGCAGACCTTCAGTAAGCGTGCGAACAAGTTCGCACAGGAGAATGCAAAAATCGTATTCTCCTCGTATGAAAAATGTGATATAATTGAATAAAACCAGCAGGCGGGTTTTTCCCGCCTGTTAGTTTTAAGAGAAGTGGGTAGCAGATATAAACTATGTTGGGAGGAATACACTTTGGCTAAGATTTTACTGGAAATGAAAAATATTACCAAAACATTCCCTGGTGTTAAGGCGCTCGACAATGTGAATCTGAAGGTGGAAGAAGGAGAAATCCACGCGCTGGTCGGTGAGAACGGTGCAGGCAAATCCACGCTGATGAACGTTTTGAGCGGCATTTATCCGTATGGTACATATGAGGGTGACATCGTTTATAACGGTGAAGTTTGTAAGTTTAACAAGATTAAGGATTCCGAGGAGAAGGGAATCGTCATTATCCATCAGGAGTTGGCGCTGGTTCCCTACATGACCATCGGAGAGAATATGTTCCTGGGCAATGAGCGGGGCAAGAGCGCGGCCATTGACTGGAACGAAACTTATGGGGAAGCCGACAAGTATTTGAAGATGGTGGGGCTGTCAGAGTCTTCCAAGGTACTGGTTAAGGATATCGGTACCGGTAAACAGCAGCTGGTGGAGATCGCCAAGGCGCTGGCGAAGCATGCAAAGCTTCTGATTCTGGATGAGCCTACGTCCTCTCTGAATGAGACGGATTCCCAGGCCCTGCTTGATCTTATGTTAAAGTTCAAGAAAGAGGGCATGACATCGATTATTATCTCTCATAAATTAAATGAGGTTGCTTATGTGGCAGATAAGATCACGGTAATCCGTGACGGCTCCACGATAGAAACAATGGATAAGAAAACCACTGAATTTTCAGAGGACAGAATTATCCAGGGCATGGTTGGCCGTGAGCTGACAGATCGTTTCCCGAAGCGTCATGATGTGAAGATTGGCGATATCAATATGGAAGTGAAAAACTGGACTGTGCATCATCCCCTTTATCCGGAACGGAAGGTGTGCGACAACGTGTCCATCAATGTGAGAAAGGGCGAGGTAGTAGGCATTTCCGGGCTGATGGGCGCGGGACGTACCGAGCTTGCCATGAGTATTTTCGGACAGTCCTACGGCACCAATATCAGCGGTCAACTTTATCTGGACGGCAAAGAGGTTCACTTAAAGACCATCAAGGAGGCCATCAAAAATAAACTGGCGTATGTGACGGAGGATCGAAAGGGCAACGGTCTTGTGCTCACCAATCCCATCAAGATCAATACGACGCTGGCAAACCTGGACAGCATCAGCCCCCATAAGATCATCGACAAGGATAAAGAATATCAGGTGGCTGAGGACTACAGAGGCAAGCTTAAGACCAAATGTCCTACAGTGGAGCAGAATGTGGGTAATCTCTCCGGAGGTAACCAGCAGAAGGTGCTTTTGGCAAAATGGATGTTTACAGATCCGGATGTGCTGATTCTGGATGAGCCGACAAGAGGTATTGACGTTGGCGCTAAGTATGAGATCTATTGTATCATCAATGATCTGGTGGCGGCCGGTAAATCTGTTATCATGATTTCCTCAGAGCTGCCGGAGGTTCTCGGCATGAGCGACAGAATCTATGTCATGAATGAGGGTAAGATCGCCGGTGAGCTCTCCGCTCAGGAGGCAACTCAGGAGAAGATCATGTCCATCATCGTAAGTTCGGGAAAGGGGGCGTAACATTATGGAAAAGGTAAATATTTCAGCGATACTCAGGAAATATACCATGATTATCGCCCTGGTTTTGGTTGTGATCTTTTTTCAGGTAGCGACGGAGGGAAAAATCCTGTTCCCGCAGAACATCAATAATCTGATCTCCCAGAACGCCTATGTGTTTGTTCTGGCGACAGGTATGCTTTTGTGTATCCTGACAGGCGGTAATATTGATTTGTCTGTCGGCTCCGTAGTCTGCTTCGCAGGCGCTATCGGAGCGGTCATGATGGATAAAAATGTAAATATCTGGGCGGCAACGCTCACCATGCTTATCATCGGTCTTTTGATCGGTATGTGGCAGGGATTCTGGATCGCTTATGTGAAGGTGCCTCCTTTCATTGCGACACTGGCGGGTATGTACGCTTTCCGGGGACTTTCCAATGTGGTGTTGCAGGGTATGACGGTTTCCCTCAAAAGCGAGACTTTTATCAAAGTGTTCGGCGGCGGCGCAGATTGCTATGTGCCCGATCTGTTCGGTGGTGAAGGGTTTAATATGAC